>CAZXJK010000112.1:1534-8670 GCA_964640895.1 uncultured Methylomonas sp. | reverse complement strand
TTAGCCAGTTGTTATTTAAAGCGATTTGTACCGCCTTGGTTTTCGCTAGGCGATACCATACAATTGATCAGTTTGGTTAATGCCACAAACCCTACTCTCCTGAATTCAGGCTTATACATTTTGTTTGGCACTAAACTTGCCAAACCGTAATAACATCAATGGTAATAGCAATAGATTGAGCAAGGTTGATGAGGCCAACCCGCCAATAATAATAGCAGCCATTGGCCCCATGATTTCCAAGCCTGGGTTGTCGCTATTAAAGGCAATGGGAGACATAGCTAATGCCGTGACTAATGCGGTCATTAGAATAGAGGGCAAGCGTTCTTGCGCACCTCTTAAAGCAGTGTTTAGATTCCAGAGTAAGCCCTCTGTTTCAACTAAGTATTGATAGTGGGAGAGTAGCATAATGCTGTTACGTACGGTGATGCCAAATAAGGTGATAAAGCCTATGATTGAGCCTACTGATAAGGTGCCATCCATGATAATGACTGAGATAATGCCACCGATTAATGAGAAAGGAATATTGATTAAGGCAATACCGACATGGCGTAAATTATTGATGGCGATATAGATAAATATCAGTACGCCGATACTGGCGAGTGCGGAGTGTAATAATAGTTTTTGTTTGGCTTGTGCTTGCTCAACGGCTGCGCCTGTATATTCAGGGTAGCTATTGGCTGCAAAATGGATATTGTTGCTCACTTGCTGTTTTAGTTCTTGCATAAAGGAGGCAATATCACGACCTGTTACATTGCAGGTGATGCTTTGCCGTCTTTGCGCATTTTGATGCAGAATATTGTAGCGACCGGCACCGTGTTTGATTTCTGCAACCAGCCCTAGTTTAATCAGTTTGCCACTTAGTGTACGTAGCGGTAGTTCTTGGATTTTGTCAGGTTGTGTACGCCATGCAGGGCTTAAAACAACACTAATATCTATATTACGATTACCTTGCAGGTGGGTGCCGACTACTTGTCCGTTATAGGCCGTCTGTACTGCTTGCATCACTTGATTGGCTGGGATGCCCCAAAATTTGAGTTTTTCTGGGTTGAGCTGGATTTGAATTAAGGGTGTACTAGGAGGTGAGCGCAGTTGAATGTCGGTGGCTCCTGGAATGGTTTGCATCAGGTTGGCGACTTCTTGGGCTTTGTTATCCAGCATATTTAAGTTATTACTATAAATATTGACGACTATCGGTGACGTGTAGCCTGAAATAGTTTCGTCAATCCGTTCTATTAAAAAGGTATTGGCTTCATATGAAATTCCTGGGAAATTGGCAAGAACTGCACGTAATTGTTCTAGTGCAGCTTGTTGTCCTGCGCCGGATAGCGGCTTAAGTCGGACTTCGTATTCGCTGTAATGACTACCATACGTGTCGACACCACGTTCAGCACGTCCTGCCCATTGTGAAACTGATTCAACTGCAGCGATCTGTTGGAACTGAGCAGTAATTTGTTTGCCTTGCCGAATGGATTCGGCCAATGAAGTACCAGGTATGCTGGTGGTATGGACAATGTAATGCCCTTCACGTAATTCAGGTAAGAATTTATGTCCAAGGGTGAAAAATTGTTGGGTTGCCAGTGCAGAAATCATTAGACAAACTAGAATGATTAATTTGAAATGCTTGTTGATAAAGTTGAGTAAACGTGCATATAAAGGGTTTAAGTAGCGAATAACAGGAGGAGTAGTATTAAACTTGATGTTATTGCTTAGGAGTGCATAACACATGGCAGGGGTTAGGGTTAATGCGACAATAAGTGACATGAGAATGGCTAGAATATAGGAATAGCCTAGTGGTGCAAATAACCGTCCAGCAACACCGTCTAAGGTCAATAACGGAACAAATACCAAGGCCACTATAAAGCTGGCATAAACAACTGAGCTACGCACTTCCATTGAGGCGCTATAGACAACTTTATGAGTAGGCAGTGGTTCAGGTAGGTCGCGGTTTTCACGTAATCTGCGAAAGATATTTTCGGTATCAATAATGGCATCATCAACCACTTCACCTAAGGCAATGGCTAAGCCACCCAGCACCATAATATTTAGATTGATGCCGAGTTCTAGTAAAACTAAGGTGGCACTGATTAAGGATACTGGAATGGCGATCGCAGAAATAAAAGCGGTGCGTAGATTGTATAAAAATAAATATAAAATAATAATGACAAACAGGCCACCTAATAATAAGTGGCTAGATAAGTTGTTGACCGAGGTTTGAATGTAATCGGCTGGTCTGAATAAGTGCGAATAAAAATGAATATTTTGTTCAGTGAATAAGGGGGTGAATTCACTTAAAGCTTGTTCAACAGCATTGGATACCGTTAAAGTATTGGCGCCATATTGGCCAATAATCATCATGACGATGCCAGATTTCCCCATGATTTGTGCAGCACCAATAGCGGGTTCGGGGGCATATTGAATATTGGCAATATCGCCTAATAGTAAAGTATGCTGGTCGCTGTATTGGATAATGCTTTGGCGTAACTGTTCTGGTGTTGTCGCTTGTCCTGTGACTTGTAGTGTAAAACGTTGGTTGGCATTTTCGATAAAACCGCCACCTTGGATTGCACCCGCTTGTGCAGCTGCACGAATTACTTCATCAATGGATAGGTTAAAGTGTTGTAGCTTTATCGGGTCTAGTTGGATTTGTACTTGTCTGATGTCGCCACCAAAGATATTAACGTCAGCAACGCCTGCAACGGCTAATAAGCGAGGTACCAACATCGAATCGACCAGATCGCGTAATTGCATTAGATCTTGAGTGTCTGAATTGAGGCCGATTGTCAGCACTGTGGCCGATGAAGAGCTTAAAGGTACTGGAATGGGTTGTTGGATACCAAGAGGTAATTGTTTGACTAAGCTGGAGAGTCGCTCCGTGACTAGCTGGCGGTTACGGTAAATATCACTGTTTTCAGCAAAAATGGCGGTGACGATCGACAGCCCTTGTATTGATTCGGAGCGCGAGTGAACTGTAAGCCCATTAAGCCGCTGATGGCTGTTTCGATACGCTGAGTGACTAAAATTTCGACTTGCTCGGCTGAATAGCCAGGGGACTCTGTTTGAATGATAATCTGTTTAGGTGCAAATTCGGGAAAGATATCCAGGCCTGCATTGGTAAAGCGATAGCTACCATAAAAAAGGATCAGTAGCGCAAGGGCAATGACAATGCCGTAGAAACGTATGGAAAAGCGGACTAGGTAGGCAAGCATAGGATCGTTAGGTTTTTATGGCGTAGTGTTTGATAAAAATGGACAGAAGGCTCAATTGCTTGGTTTGTCCTATCAGTATGAGTTTGCAGATTTGATTTGTTTAGTCATCGTCGTCATCTTCTGCTGGAATTTGGCCGCGGAATTCTTCGGATAGCAACATTTGTGCGCCTGTTGTCACCAGGATGTCATTTTGTTGTAATGCTTCTTGAATAAAGTAAGTATCTGAGTTGATCAATTTTTTATGGGTAATTTTAATGCGTCGGAAGGTTTCTGCATCCATTTGTAAGTAAACAAAGGCTTGGCCTAAGTGCCAAATTAGCGCTGAACTAGGAATTTTTATACCCGTTAAGGTTTGTTTTTGCATAGGTATCCAAGCAGTAACACGCTGGTGAGCAGCTGATTGTTTCTGGTCACTCAAGTAAAAAAAAGGGCGGCCAGGCTGTTGGCTGCGACTATTAACATAATTAAATGCAGGGCCTACTAAACTAGCTGTTTGTGCTTGCTCGCGCAGACCAAAATCTTGGGTGGCAATGTTTGCACTAGGTTTGCTTATGCTTGGGGGGAGATGTACCAAATATAGTGGCTTGTTAACGGTACTTAGCATCTGCAAAGGTGGATTTTTTTCATTTAAAAACCAATGGCTTAATGTTTTTCCCCACGTGGTGTTGGTATGTAAGCGGATATTATTTGTTTGTTGCCTAAGAGCATTTAAGTTTGCTATTGCAATCTTTAATTGATTTTGTTGCTCATGTAATTTTCGGGTAGATATAGCATTATTGCGTTGTAAATTAACAGCCCGTCGCTCTCTTTCTTGTTCCTGATTGAGGGTGATTTTAGCAATCGTTTGTTGTGCTCGTATACTGAAGTATTGCAGACGGATGTTGATTAAGGGAGCAAGGTCGACACGAGTGGCAAAACTTATCAACTCAGGATTATATTGGGAGCTGACTAATGTTTGCGTTTTTATGGCCGTTATTAATTGGGTGTCCTGCTCTATATGAACTGTAAAGGCATTTTCAGCAGCAATGTGAGTTGGCATGTCATCGTCATCCGCATAAACTAAAGGGGCAAGCAGCAGAGAAAGTATGATCAGGTAGAGTAATTTAGGCATAAAGACAAACAGCTAAAGTGACAAATTTAGGCAGCAAGCCACCAAATGAAGCAAGTATAATTTGTGTGCAGTAAATTTTTTAATGACTAAGGAACGAGGGTTTAATAATACCCGAAAGTATGACGCAGGGTTTTGGCTGCACAGTCGTGTCAGAAACACAGGCGCATAGCTAGCTACGTAACTGTTTTTCTGGCGCGATTGTGCAGCTAAAAGACAAGTCAGACTCGGGTATTATTGAATTCTCGTTCCTAAACACAAACGTTAAACAGATATTATAAAGTATTCGCATTAATTATAGAGGTCAATAAGCGAATATAGGATAAAATATGCGCAGAAAATAAAAGCAATAACAGTAAAATAGGTAAAAAAAATGAGTGAATTTCCAGAAGAATTAAAATATGCAGTAACTCATGAGTGGGTAAAGTTAGAAGCGGATAATATTATCAAAGTTGGTATTACTGATTTTGCACAAGAAGAGTTAGGTGACTTAGTTTATATAGAGTTACCTGAAGTAGGTAAGCACTTAGAAGCTGAGGATCAATGTGCTGTGGTTGAGTCAGTGAAAACAGCATCTGACTTATTTAGCCCGGTTGCTGGTGAAGTCATCGCCGTTAATGATAGTTTGGCTGATAAGCCTGAGCAAGTGAATGAGGATGCATTTGGTACTTGGTTATTTAGTATGAAAATTAAAAGTGCTGATGCTTTAGATAGGTTGTTAGATGCTGATGACTATCAGAATATTATTGGCTAAGGTGAGAATGGCTGATTAGTATTAATAAATCCTTGCACCTTATAATACAAGGGCTTAATAGAGCGAAAAGTTACCCACAGAAGCTGTGGATAACTTTGTGGATAATCTGCAAATAGTGATGCTAAATAGCTGTAATAATTACTCTTTTGTTAAATTGAGTTATTATTGCACATCCTTTTTAAATCAATGCCTTAGCTTGATTTTGAAGGTGTGTTGCTGAGTAAATATTTTATAATTTTAACTTGACAGGGTTTTGTGGGAAATGGCAAATCAAAATGCAAAAGGAATTAAGCGTATTTTCAATGCCTGCTTTTTTTCTATCGCTGGTTTTAAAGCTGTATGGAAGTATGAAGAAGCTTTTAGGCAAGAGGTATTATTATTGATAGTAACTACACCACTAGCCCTGTGGTTAACAGATAATAAAATCGAAAGAGTATTATTAATTGGCAGTATTATGGCTGTTTTGGTGGTAGAGTTATTAAATTCAGCCGTCGAAACGGCAATTGATAGAATAAGCTTAGATCGTCATGAATTGTCAGGTAGAGCTAAAGATATTGGTTCGGCGGCAGTTAGCCTATCTCTAGCCTTAGCTGTGATGACATGGGTATTAATTTTAGTATAAATAAGGAACAAGAGAAATATGAGTGCATTAATTTGTGGGTCGATGGCCTACGATACCATTATGGTTTTTCATGATAAATTTAAAAACCATATTCTTCCCGAAAAAGTACATATGTTGAATGTCTCTTTTTTAGTGCCCGTCATTCGTCGGGAGTTTGGAGGGTGTGCTGGAAATATTGCCTATAATTTAAAATTGTTAGGTGAGCAGCCTAAAATTATGGCGACGGTAGGGCATGATTTTGAGCCGTATGCACAATGGTTAAGTCAATGCCAGATTTCTGATAAATATATCAGGAGATTATCGGGTCAATATACAGGTCAGGCTTATATCACAACAGATGAAGATGATAATCAAATTACCGCATTTCATCCGGGTGCAATGAATGATTCACACTTAAACACCTTGCCTTTGAAAGAGGAAATTGAAATAGGCATCGTCTCACCTGATGGCAAACAAGGTATGCAGCAACATGCACAGGAATTTGCTGATGCTGAGATACCGTTTATTTTTGATCCTGGTCAGGGTATGCCGATGTTCAGTGGTGAGGAGCTATTGGAATTATTGGAGTTAGCAACGTGGGCAACTTTTAATGACTATGAGTCTGAATTAATGCAAGAGCGTACTGGCTTGTCATTAGAACAAATTGCTGAAAAAGTAGATGCACTGGTTATTACCTTGGGTGGGCAAGGGTCTAAAATTTATACTGATGGAGAATGTATTGATATTCCTTCGGCAAAAGCTAAAAAATTAAATGATCCAACGGGCTGTGGTGATGCATATCGTGCCGGCTTATTGTTTGGTATTATGAATGAATATGACTGGGCTGCGACAGGGCGTATTGCTTCATTATTGGGCGCGATGAAAATTGAACATCATGGTACTCAAAATCATCAGTTTACGATGGAGCAATTTAGAGAGCGTTATGAAGAAAGTTTTGGGGAAATGTTCTAAGCTGTATTTAGAAAAATAAGCTGTATTTTTTGTAGGAGGGGCTTTTAGCCGCGAGACTGAAATAATTTCAATCGCAGTTAAAAGCCTCTTTGTCGTTATCTAGGAGCGTGCATGAAACAACCTCCCGATTTCTAACGAGTCTTTTTGCACCAGCAGGGATGATCTCATTCGTTGCGTAAAATAACTATGCGCCTCATGAGATCGTCCCTGCTGATACAAAAAATCCTGTGTTATAACTTCGGGATGTTATTTCATACACGATCCTTAGTGTGTCAAGTATCCTTGTATAGAAAAATATCATGTTGAAAACTTTAGCAGTTGCAGACCAAAGTAGTCACATTAAAAACTTATCAATATTAGTCGGTATTGTATTATCGTTGTTGTTTATGTCAGCAGCCATTGCTCATGGTGTTGATGCGAATACCAAGCAGTTTTTACAAGCTAATCAAGGTGTAGCCATTGGGCCATTTTTATATATTGGTGCCAAACATATGG
>CAZXJK010000112.1:0-1434 GCA_964640895.1 uncultured Methylomonas sp. | reverse complement strand
GCTAATCAAGGTGTAGCCATTGGGCCATTTTTATATATTGGTGCCAAACATATGGTCACCGGCTATGACCATTTGTTGTTTCTATTTGGGGTGATTTTCTTTTTATTTGGCACCCGCGATATTATTCGTTATGTCAGTCTCTTTACCTTAGGCCATAGTTTAACGCTGTTTTTTGGAGTGCTAGCAGGTGTTGAGGTTAATGCTTATATCATTGATGCCATTATTGGTTTATCGGTGGTTTATAAAGGCTTTGATAATCTAGGCGGTTTTCAACGCGTATTTGGTGTACAGCCGAATACACA
Source organism: uncultured Methylomonas sp. (assembly GCA_964640895.1). Taxonomy (GTDB): domain Bacteria; phylum Pseudomonadota; class Gammaproteobacteria; order Methylococcales; family Methylomonadaceae; genus Methyloprofundus. Next base: position 1,132 of record CAZXJK010000112.1, on the reverse strand, counting down.
AGCAGCTGTTTTAATCTTTGGTTTATTTCATGGACTAGGTTTAGCAACTAAATTACAGGACTTTGCACTACCACAACAAGATTTATGGAAAAATTTATTAGCATTTAATGTGGGTGTGGAAATAGGGCAGTTTTTAGCTTTATTTATTATTTTGTTGCTATTAAATAGCTGGCGTCGTTTTAACAGTTATTATCACTTTGCCGTACTGAGCAATACCTTGTTAATGACAGGTGGATTGATTTTATTTGGCTATCAAATGGCCAGTTTTTTATTAGGTGAATCATAATTATGAATAATACAAATATTCCTGTGCAGTCTATAAAAATACTAGTTATTAGCATGGTGAGTGCCGTGATCTTGGCACTTATTATTTTGGTCACGGTTGTTGGGCCAGCCGAGTATGGCATTGATCCCACTGGCTTTGGTAAAGCCATGGGCTTAACAGTCTTAGCTAAACCAGTGCAAGAGGAAATAAAAGCAGTCATTGCCTGTCCCGTTGGTAAAAAAGCGGACTGGGATAATATTGTGGTGATTACAGTGCCAGCCGCTTCTGGATTAGAATATAAGTTTTATTTAGAGCAAGGCGCAGCGATAGAATATCAATGGGATACTGATGGTATGCTGCTGTACTTTGATTTTCATGGCGAGCCAGCAGGTAATGCTACAGGTTATTTTAAAAGCTACCAAGAAACAACGAATCGTTTTGCAAATGGTAGGTTACAAGTTCCTTTTACTGGCACTCATGGTTGGTATTGGAAAAATGATAGTTCCAAAGCGGTTAACGTGACATTAAAGACATCAGGTCAATATCAGATTAAAGGCTTAATATGAGAGCTAATAGAGGAAGTTACAAGATTTTTGTGTTTGTTCTTAAATTCAACTTGGCTTTGTGGTAGGCTTAAATATTAAGTAATTTATATAACCTGAAACTAGTCATGAATAAAAGAACAAAGAAAATTGCATCATTATTTCATTAAATTTATCTGATTTAAGCGATCCTGAATTTTCTGATAATAATATTTATTTTCAAGTGATTGCCTTAGGCACCTGGAAACACACATCATCCATCTTTTCTGGTTTTTTGTCCGTCATCAGTACTGTAGCAATCGTTACGTAGCCTGCTATGCGCCTA
>CAZXJK010000111.1:0-8709 GCA_964640895.1 uncultured Methylomonas sp. | reverse complement strand
ACGGACAAAAAAACCAGTAAAGATGGATGATTATTTATTTCCAGGTGCCTTATGCACCACAGTTATGATAACATTGCCTTTTTTATGCCCTTTATCAACATACCTATGAGCCTCGACCATTTGTTCTAGCATATAGGTTTTATCAATGACCGATCGTAGTTTCCCCATTTCCATCAACTCTTTGAGAAAGAGTAAATCATCAGGTTTTAATTTTAAGTCATATGATGACGTTAGAACATTAAGATAGACTCCATTCTTTTTCAGAGACTTTTTGCATTGCGAAGAGCTAAGCTTACCGACAGCATCAAAAATAATGTCATAAGTCTCAATATTTTGGGTAAAGTCTTCTTGAGTATAATCAATGACTTTATCTGCTCCCAGTGATTTCACCATGTCTAAATTCGTGGTACTGCACACTCCCACAACATCTGTTCCAAAATATTTAGCAAGCTGCACAGCAAAAGTACCTACACTTCCAGAAGCACCATATATAAGTACCTTTTGCCCTTTTTGAATATTTGCTTTTTTGAGAATAAGCAATGCAGTCAAACCACCATTGGAAATGGGAGCTGCTGCTTCATAAGTTACATTTGCTGGTAGTGGTGCTATCAAACCATTTTCAGGTAAACATATGTACTCGGCATATGTTCCAAAACTAAATTCAGTAGAAGCAAAAACCTTGTCACCCTGCTTAAATAAGGTAACATTTTTACCTATGGCTTCGACTTCTCCAGCTAACTCCATCCCCAGTATTTTTTTTCTTGGACCTCTAAAACCAAGATAAACCCCATTCCAGGTTTAAAACTTCGAATTTTAGTATCGCCAATATGCACTGTTGTTGCATGTATTTTTATTAATATCTCATTATCTTTTGGCCTCGGCTTATCAAGCTCCTGAAGTTGAAGAACATCAGGTGCCCCATATTTTGTACAGATAATCGCTTTCATAAGTATTCCTCGAAAATTGTTTTGATCTGGGTCTTTTCTAAGATACCTGAATTCAACTCATAAGTGCATAACCCATAAGAAACTGACTACTTTCATAGCAAATTCGATAACACAGCCACCCAACATGCAAGCCAATAAATCTAATACCTTGATAAATAACCATTAAGTAGAAAATATCTTATTAAAAATATGTACCACCAAAAATAATTAATTAAACATTGCTAGTTACCTACTTTTAATCTAGCTATATAACACCTTTTTATTTATAATGCTTTAAACTATCTTTATTCAATCTAGTTCCTAAACTCAGTAAATTTTACTGAGTTTAGGAACTACAACACAGTTTACAGACTTGATTATGTTCACAATATAATTAAACTTTGTGCTAATAGGAGTATACAATCATGACTTCATTTTTTTCTCGTATCAAAGAAACGGTAGGGCTGGCTAAATCTCAATTACAATTACAAGGGCATGATGATGCGAGCAAACAAGATGCTCTTGATGCGGTCGATATATTAGTACAATATAAAGCGACCGTACATGAATTTACTGATGAAATTGTTGCATTTTGGCCCCTGCCACGTAGAGTGATGGAGCGCTATCATTTTGATGATACTGACCAGCTTAATGAATGGCTAGACAATATATCTTGAGCACTTGTTGATCAGGCCATAACATTAGAAAATACATTAGTGTTATGGACATATAGTTAGAGCCTAAGTGCATCTGACCCTAGCATAGATACAATAAAATATGCATTTACCTATGCATGTGAAATACTTTAAAACCTTTCCAATAAAAGAAGCTGTGAAAAATCAATCTAACATTTAACAGCAACACTGATGGGTTTCGCTACCACGCTCTTACGAGTCACAAAAAGATACTCTCACTCAAGTTCGGCACACTATCTCAGATGGACTTAACATAGCGATTAATAAATACGTCAGCTTGCTCACCAGAGTCTAGATACTTATCAAATAAATGTATAACATCAGTCACCAGGCGCGCCATGCTACCTCACGAAATTCAGGGACTCCTGTCACCTGAATTCGTTCACCTACGCAGCGAATGGGGGATGCCCTGAACGCCCTGCGTCCGTAACGACTGCGCACAAAAGCAGCTCCGTCATGACTACCTCAAATGGCTGGACGGCTATTCGGAATGCAATTCTTGCTCCTCTCGCGTGCTGCTAGCACACGTCGAATCAGCAAATTGCCCTGTCGCCTATCAGGGACTAAAAATCATCACTTCGCTAAGCTCCGTTTCCCTGATTTTCAGCGACTGACATAAGCATACGCCCCATAACCTTTATTAATTAAAAAAACTTCGTGTAACTGCGCGATAAAATTTATTCGCGTTTGAGCTAGTTCAGACATATTTCTCTCCATTAAATTAAATGTGTGAACTATGCAGTAAATAAAGCCTTATAAGCTATAAATACTGCACCTTATTCACTCAGCTTGTTCTTGATGCGTAAATGACTCATACAACATAAACATCACCCCGACAGTAATTGCCGAGTCGGCAATATTGAAAATTGGCCAATGGTAGCTTTGGTAATACACATCCAAAAAATCTATTACATATCCGTACATAACTCGGTCTATTAAATTACCAATTGCTCCGCCTAAGATAAGGCTAAGCGAAATGGCTGATAAGGTCTCTTCTGGTTTAAGTTGCTTGATCCAAATGACTATACCTATACTGATAGTGCCAGCCAGCCCTGCAAAAAACCAACGCTGCCAGCCACCTGCATCACTTAAAAAACTAAACGCGGCACCATAATTATGGGCATAGGTAATACTAAAACTTGGCATAACAGGAATTGACTCATATAAGCTCATATTAGCATCAATCCAAATTTTACTGATCTGATCCAATATTAAGGCTAGCACGGATAGCCATAGCCATTTCATCATAATTTTTACCGTTGATTTTTATTCTTGGGAAGAAATAGGGAGTAACAGAGTAATTGAGCGTGATGTGATGGGTTCACTACACAACTCTCTACGAGTTGCTCCGCTCTACCCATCCTACTATTCCTGATTTTGGATTATGCAAACTGCCTTACTTCACCATCACCATCAATATTTTCTATGCAACGGCCACATAATTCAGGATGGTTAGCATGACTGCCAATATCTTCTTTATAATGCCAGCAACGTACACATTTTTCATATTCTGAGGCAATAATTTTTAATTGCAGCCCTTCCAGTTCAGTTGTGATCGCATCGCTACCCGCATCTTGTGCAGACAGAACTACTGCTTTTGAGGTAATAAAAATAAAATGTAGTTCATCAGCTAGTTTTTTTAACAACTGCGCATTTTCTTCATTGCAATACAGGGTCACCTCAGCATTTAAGGCAGCACCAATTACACCTGATTTACGCATTTTCTCTAACTCTTTACTGACCGCTTCACGCACAGACATAATGCTTTCCCAATCCGCATTGCTAATCAGCGTGTTGTCATCTAATGGAAATAAGCCTTGGTACCATGTTTCCAGTAGGACGGATTCACTACGTTTCCCAGGCATATATTGCCAAATCTCATCCGCGGTATAACAGGTAATAGGAGCCAACCAACGAACTAAGGCTTCCATAATATGATACATGGCAGTTTGCGCAGAACGACGCGCCAGACTATCTTCTTTGCCCGTGTATTGACGGTCTTTAATAATATCTAAGTAAAATCCACCTAAATCCATTGCACAAAAATGATGTACTTTTTGGTTAATGACATGGAACTGATATTGATCATAAGCCTGGATGACATCTTCTTGTAAATGCAAGGCACGATCAACAATCCAACGATCTAATGCCAGCATATCTTCGGCAGCCACACAATCTTTAGCAGGGTCAAAACCATCTAAGTTAGAGAGTAAAAAACGTGAGGTGTTACGTAAGCGTCGATAAACATCAGAAGTACGTTTTAGAATCTCGTCAGAAACTGTCATTTCACCACGATAATCAGTTCCAGAAACCCATAGGCGCAATACATCAGCTCCTAAAGACTTCATCACTGATTGTGGCGCAACCACATTACCGCGTGATTTCGACATTTTCTTGCCATCAGCATCAACCGTAAAACCATGAGTTAATACGGCCTTATAAGGTGCCTGACCACTAATGGCAACTGATGATAATAAAGAAGACTGGAACCAACCACGATGTTGATCCGAACCTTCCAAATATAAGTCAGCTGGAAAGCGAAGGTGTTCACGTTGATTTAACACCGCTTGATGTGTTACTCCAGAGTCAAACCAAACATCCAAAGTATCTTGCATTTTTTCATATTGATCAGCTTGCTCGCCTAACCATTCAGCTTTATCTAAAGCAAACCATGCTTCAATGCCTTTTTGTTCAATATGCAACGCAATATCTTCAACTAATTTATCTGTATCGGGATGCAACTCACCTGTCTCTTTATGCACAAAGAAAGGAATTGGCACGCCCCAAGTACGTTGCCGAGAAATACACCAATCAGGACGATTTTCAATCATACCCTCAATTCGTGCCTGCCCCCATTCTGGTAGCCACTGTACTTTTTTAATTTCCGCCATAGCTTTGTTGCGCAACTCAGCTTGTTCCATGGAAATAAACCATTGCGGTGTTGCCCGAAAAATAATCGGTGTTTTATGTCGCCAGCAATGTGGGTAGCTATGTAAAAGTGCTTCGTGATGCACTAATTTATGTTTACTAGCGAGCACTTCAATCACATGATCATTGGCAGAAAAGACGTGTTCGCCCGCAAAAAATTCAGTATTAGGCAAAAATACGCCGTTGTCACCAACAGGGTTATCAACTGGCAGCCCATAACGCTGCCCTACCACATAGTCATCTTGCCCATGTCCAGGTGCAGTATGCACCGCACCAGTCCCTGCTTCAGCAGTCACATGGTCACCTAGAATAATAGGGACTTTGCGATGATAAAATGGATGCATTAGCAATTGGTTTTCGAGCATATCACCATTGCAATAAGCCAACACATGACAATCCTGCATGCCATAACGCTCTACCGCATCTTTCCATAGCTGGCTGACTAAAACTAAGCGTTCTTTTTGACCATCCTTTTCACACTGAACAACCACATATTCGTATTTAGGATTTAGACTGACCGCTTGGTTAGCAGGTAAAGTCCAAGGGGTTGTGGTCCAAATAACCACTGATAATGGTCCTTCGCCTTGATGCTCAGGCACATGCTGACAGCTAGCAAAAAACTTATCTTCATCCAGCACTTCAAAACGGACATCAATTGCAGGTGAATGTTTATCTTCATATTCAACTTCTGCTTCTGCTAATGCAGAACCACAATCAGTACACCAATGCACTGGTTTAGAGCCTTTATTTAAATGTCCTTTGGCGTTGATTTTACCCAAAGCACGTACAATATCAGCTTCAAACTTATAGTCCATGGTCAAGTAAGGAGTGTCCCACTCACCCAAAACACCCAGACGCACAAACTCGTCTTTTTGCATTTTGACTTGTTTAGTAGCATATTCTCGACAAGCTTTACGAAACACTTCAGGTGATACTTTACCACCCGCTTTGCCGACTTTCTTTTCCACCATCAATTCGATCGGCAGACCATGACAATCCCAGCCAGGCACGTAAGGTGCATCAAACCCTGATAAGGTTTTAGACTTAAGAATAATATCCTTTAACACTTTATTAACAGCATGACCAATATGAATGGCACCGTTTGCATAAGGAGGACCATCATGCAAAATGAACTGCGGTTTTCCTGCAAATTCAGTACGAATTTTTTGGTATAAACCTGCTTCGGTCCATTTTTTCAAACGCTCTGGCTCACGTTGAGCCAAGTTACCTTTCATAGGAAAAGCTGTTTTCGGTAGATTAAGTGTCTTTTTATAGTCGATGGTCATTTTGAGTTAAATCTGCAATAAAGTCTTAGCTTGAGCAGTATCCAATTGAATCTGCTGTTTTAAATCGTCCACTGATTGAAAGTGCATTTCACTGCGTATTTTGTGTTTAAAATGCACTTCTACATACTTTCCATAAATATCTTGGTTAAAATCAAACAAATGCGTTTCTAATAACACTTTTGCTCCGCCATTAACCGTTGGCTTTGTTCCTACATTTGCCACGCCATAAACCAGCTTATCACCTAAGCCAGTCATGATGACTGCAAACACGCCCTGTATAGGTGTGTTCTTGCGTAACATTTGAATATTGGCGGTTGGAAAGCCTATTTTCCTGCCCAATTTCTCGCCATGCACAACTTTGCCACAAACCGAGTAAGCTCGGCCTAACATTAACTCAGCCTTAGCCAAATCACCATTACTTAAAGCATCACGAACCAAGGTACTGCTCGCCCTACTACCTTTTACAGAATACGAAGCAGTATCGGTTACCTTAAATCCATAGCGCTCCCCTGCTGCTTGCAACAAAGAAAAATTACCGCGCCTCGCTTTGCCAAAATGAAAATCATCGCCCACCACTAAATATTTTACATTTAATCGTTTTAGTAATATTTCTTGAATAAAATATTCAGGATCTAAGTCGGCAAATTGTTGATTAAAGCGAGTCACTAATAAATGCTGTACAGGTAAGCATTTAATGTGCAATATTTTTTCTCGTAATCTTGTTAGCCTTGAAGGTGCGTTATCTTTAAGGAAAAATTCTAAAGGCTGTGGCTCAAAAACCATGACTACCACAGGCAAGCCAAGTAACTTCCCCTTTTCCGATAATTTATTAATAACGACATTGTGACCTACATGCACACCATCAAAATTGCCAATCGTTAGCACACAGCCCTTATCAAAAACTGGTAATTGATTAATTCCGCGAATTAACTGCATCAAATTATGGAATAATAAAAAAAAGCTATCTTACCATTATTAACAGCCCGTAGGGTGGAATAGCTTTAGCGTTTTCCACCAGAATCAAACTATTACACATTTAATACCAAAAAGCCTTTAGTTGAGTATCGATTGGTTTAATGCATCAACTAGCCCTTGTCGGAAAACGTTATCTGCGCTACGTTTGATAAGCTATGCCGACCTACCTAACTGTTTTTCTAGCACAGCTATGGGGCATTATTAAACCCTCGTCCCTAAACAAGCAAGCTCAGCTAGTGCAGCTTGTAATTCCTCAACAGACTGCGGCCTATCATCCGCGTTAATTTCCATACTCCAATCAATAATTTCTAAAAGCCGTGGGTTAAACTTACGCGCATATACTTTTTGCGCTAGTGGAAAATTGGTATTTCCTACACGATCGGGAGATTGCAGCGGTACATTAAAATCTAGGCAACTGCGCATACTGGCTCCCACCGCATAAATATCAGAATATGGCCCCAAAACCCCTTTAGATGCATATTGCTCTACAGGAGAAAATCCTTTCGTTAATATATGCGCCTTCGATTTATTTGTTGCCAATGGAAAGGACTGGGTTGCTCCAAAATCCAGTAATAGTACGTCATTGTTAGGCCGAATCAATAAATTAGCAGGCTTGATATCTAAATGTAAAAAATTTTGCTCATGAATCGTACGCAAGCCATTTAACAAAGAACCAAACACACTTAAAAACCATTGATCACTCAACTGAATCTGTTGACTTTTAATTAACTTATCTAAGGTAATACCATAATCATAGGTCATCACTAAATAGACAGTTGCATTCGCTTGAAAAAAACTAATGACATCTACAATATTAGGGTGTTTAAGTGTTGCCAGCACCTTTGCTTCTTCAAGAAATAATGCCCTGCCATGAGCAAATAATCTTTTTGACTCTTCATTATTTGCCGCAACCTGATTATTCCAAGTTCGGTGCGCTAATTTACGTGGTAAATATTCCTTTATGGCAACCTGTACTTGGTCTTTTAACTGTCTGGCTAAATAAACCGAACTAAAGCCGCCATGCGCCAACTCTCTTTCAATCATATAGTCATCAATAATTGTACCCGTCTGCAAGTAATTCCATTGCTTTGGATAGGTTTCAGGGTCGTAATATTCAGCCATTAAGTTTCCTTGCTTTGATTATCGATTATTAGTGACAGTACTATTAATACAGGAATGAGAATTCAATAATGCCCAAGCCTGACTTGTCTTTTAACTCCATGACCTGCGCTAGAAATACTTTGCGTAGCCTAACATACGCCTGTAAAGCCAAAATCCTGAGCCATACTTTCGGGTATAATTAAATCCTCGTTCCTACCCAATAAAAAGTTCTGCTATACTTATTCGTAAATAAGCAGTTTCCCATAATCATTAATACAAGTCATTGATTTTAGGATCGACTGATTTTCTAAATTAAAGCCAATTATTTAAATTCATTTTAAGGTCACCCAATGAAATCCATAAAAACAGCTCTCATCGCGTTATTAGCCTGTATTTTTTTATCTTTTTCCTCTGTTAGTATAGCTGAAGAGCCAGTTAGTGCATCATATGGCAGCAAAATTGGTCATAAAGCATTAAGGGGGTTATCTAATGTAACACTTGGTTTTTTTGAAATCCCCAAAAACATGATCATCATTACCAATGAAAGTAATATCCTATTTGGTGTCACTGGAGGCTTATTATTGGGTAGCATTAATACCTTCGGGCGAAGTGTAGTTGGCATACTTGACCTTTCTTTCTTTCTTTTGCCTACAAAGCCAGTCACGCAACCCATTCACCCTTGGCAAAACTACTTAGCCGTTGATACTGAGTATAATGACCTGTTTGCTTTAGACTTATGATTCTATCTTCAATACCTTCGCCAAATTGATAAGGGGTTAAATAAGCGAAAGATGGTCA
>CAZXJK010000110.1:0-8806 GCA_964640895.1 uncultured Methylomonas sp. | reverse complement strand
GACAAAAAAACCAGTAAAGATGGATGATTATTTATTTCCAGGTGCCTAAGTAATATTTTGTAAAAAAAACATCACTTTTGTGATGGTGAGATCTGTAAGTTTTAAGTAAAAAAAGCCTGAGTTTGTAAAAAAACTCAGGCTTTTTTTATGGCTTTATTTTACAACGCGTAAATGCGATCGTGGTGGTGTATCATCAGGAGGAGGGGGGTTATCGCCTTCCTCCTCTTCTTGGTCAAACACCATGCCTTTGCCATTTTCGCGGGCGTATATTGCCATAATGGCTGGAACCGGTGCAATGATGTGCATGGGTTGGCCATTAAAGCGTGCATTGAACTCTACTGTCGTGTTGCCTAGTGATAGTTCATTGATCGCTTCGGGGCGAACATTAAGTACAATTTTATCACCCTCAATATGCTCTTCTGGTAATGCTGCATGGGGGTGCGTAGCATCAACGAGTAAATGCGGTGTTAGATTATTATCAATAATCCAGTCATAGATTGAACGAATCAAGTAGGGCTTTAAAGGGGTCATTTTTTGGTTGTTGTTTTGAGCATTTCTTGCTCTTCTTCGCTTAAGCTTGCTTGGAACCCCTCGCGAGCAAAAAGGCGTTGTGCATAGCTGGTAATATCACTAGCACTTTCTGGTAGTTCAATACCAATGCTGGATAAGCGCCAAAGTAAAGGTGCCAAAGTACAGTCAATTAATGAAAAATCATCGCTCATAAAATACTCATGTGCCTGAAATAATGGTACGGCAGCAATAAGGCTTTCTTTGAGCATTTTTTTAGCACGTGCCGATTTTTTTTCACCAGAGTTTAAAACTTCAGCAAGCAGGTGATACCAATCTTGGTCTATACGTTTAATGACCATGCGAGCATTAGCTCTTGAAACTGGATCCATTTGGTGTAGCGGTGGATGCGGGAAACGTTCATCCAAGTATTCCATAATGATGCGGGCATCGTATAGAACCAAGTCACGCTCCACTAGTGTGGGCGATGTGCCATTAGGATTTAGTTCCAATAAGCTTTCCGGGGGATCGCTAGGGTCAAAATATTCGATTTCTGCCGTTACCCCTTTTTCATGTAAGGCAAGTCTTGCGCAATGACTCATGGCGCAGGTAGGTGAGGAAAACAGTGTCATGACTGACCGGCGAGTATTAACAGTTACCACGAATCGCAACTCCAAGTAATTTAAAAATTAGACAAAACAGCCTTATTATACCATGAAACATAAAGCCTAATTGTTTACTTTATTATTTTGTCAAATTTAATTTTGTGCTTTATCAATATGGTGCACATTTAAAATGTGCACCAGCTTTGTACAGTTCCAATAAGAAAATTCATAGATTTTTCGTAAATATCTAAAGCATTCCTAAGTAACTACTTCAGAGATGTAAGTACCCAAGCACAATTACTTTAACATTTTACTTGTCTTTATTTCCATCTTCTGCGTTGCATAAAGAGTTGCGTAGGCAGCTATGCGCCTCTTTATTTGCCTTGAATATGAAAAAAATCCTGCGCAAAATTAGTTAAATTAATTATGCTTGGGTACTTAGTTACCAGTAAAATTGGCTATTAGGTAAGCGCAACTGTGATTTTGCGAAGTAATAAGTACTGGAGGTATTTGGGTTTTCACAGTAAACTTCAGCTTTTATTGGATAAAATTATAATAAAGGGGAATTGATCATGATAAAAAAATCGTTGATTTTAGTTTTTTTAATGGCTGGTATTGGGTTTTCGGGCTCTGTTTTTGCTTATGGTAGAGAATACACTAGTAATGGATGTAAGAAACCACGTTTTAAAAGTTTCACTCCAGAGCATAAGTCTGAAGTGGACCCTGAGTCTGAAATTTCTTTTACCGTATCTGGTTATGCTGAGCCTGGTTCGATTGAAGTAGTTGCTAAAAAAGTGTCTTTAAAGCCAAACATTGATTTTAATGGTACTTATTACACTGTTACTGCTACGTTACCAGCTTCACTAACAGGAAAATATGCACGTATTCATGTTAATGCAGATGCAATGATGGGGTGTAATGGCAAAGATGGTTGGTTGCTTAAAATTAGAGATAAAGCAGAAGCTCAGTAGAGAAAGGCTTTATAAATACTTAAAGTCTTTTGGAGTTGAGGCACGTTCTGTGTCTCAGCAGCCCTCAGCGCTTAATAAGGTATCTTGTTGGCTTGTGTTTGCCATGCAATAAAAGGACTAAGTGCTGTATTGAGTTTAATATGTTGCATAGGAATTTTTCGCTGTTCAGGCGAAATAGCAATTTCGTCGTAAATAAAACGATCATCAAAACCTATTTTTGCCGCATCGAAACGATCACAGGCAAAATAGACCTGTTTTAGTCGTGCCCAGTAAATTGCTCCTAAGCACATTGGACAGGGTTCACAGCTACTATAAAGTATGCAGTCACTTAACTGAAACGTATTTAATATTTTGCACGCTTGACGAATAGCCGTTACTTCAGCATGCGCAGTTGGATCATTACTGGCTGTCACTATATTGGTACATGCAGCAATAATACGTTGATCTTGGCATATAATGGCTGCAAAGGGGCCGCCAGCATTGCTTTGTACATTTTCTTTTGCTAGTGCAACCGTTTGCTGTAAAAAACTTCTGTGCATTATGTGTGTGTTATTGCAAATTTAGCGGATCATTAGGGTTGATACCTTCCATAAAAGGCAAGCGCCTGTCTTGGTTGGTGATTTGATAAACCTTGCCTAACCAGTTATTAAAGACTGCTTTAGCAGTATCTCGCCAAGTGTTATCTAAAAATGGAATCACTTCCTGTTCAGGGAAAGGTCGAATACCTTGCTTGTTAGGTAAAGTTTTTTGTATGTGCTCTCGGTAGCGAGTAAAAATTCCTTGTACTTCTGCATTAAAGTAATACTGTGGAAAAGGGGGGTATTCGTCAATTTCTTGGTTGATATAGCGTAACACTTCCCGCTTATATTCCTTTAATAGGCTAATATTGTCATATTCAGGGTGACCTTGAAAAAAGACAATACGAAATCCGTCAGGGCTTACTGCGAGATGCATGCCAGCCTCATCACTGGCTACCAGCGTTTTCACGCCATGTTTTGCCAGATCCTCTTGAAAGACGGCATTAAAACGTGAATGCGGTACATCAAAGCGAGTATTAATTTCAGCAATTAAAGGGTGTTGGCGGTCAATCACCTTATGAGCATAGACTCCCCAACGTTTTACTGGAAGGCGAGTACGTTCAATGCCATAGCAAAACTGAATTAGAGCATGGGTTGCAAGACAGGAGCACAGCACAGAGGTGACATTTTCTTTTGCCCATTCAAATACTTCAGACAGGGGCTGCCAAAAATCTTCTTCTTGTAGATGAGCATGCGTTACATTAGCCCCACTAATAATGAGAGCATCTAAACCATCTTGTTTGAGTTGTGCAAAGGTTTCGTAATATGTGTCAATATGCTCTTGAGCACTACTACCTCTTGGCAAGCCTTCAATAGTAAAAGGGTGTACATGGAATTGCGCAATTTGGTTGCATGCACCCACCAGCCGAAAAAACTGGCGCTCAGTTGCTTCTAGAGCAGCATCGGGCATGATATTGAGAAAACCGATATGTAATTCACGGATATGCTGATGGGTAGCACGATCAGGGTTGAGTATGTCCTCACCTTCTTCTTGTAAACGTAGGAAAGTAGGTAATTTGGTGTGTGCAACAATGGGCATAAGGCGTTAAGGTGTTTGTTGGTCTATTGCTGTCGCAATCAGCTGAATAAATTCGTCTTCATTGCTCACCTTAGCCACATCATTTGCATCAAGGGTATAACCATATTGGTCGGCAATAGCTTGGTAGCGGGGTAAGCGTGATTTGAATAATTGAGGGAATACCCAGCTGACAAATTCATTTGGCACAATATCATCCGTACTACTATAGGTGCTTTGACGCATAAATTCTGCTAGTTGCGTGTCTAAAAACTCTTCACGGTAATATAATGGTTTTGGTGAAGTTTTAGCGCGCTTAATAATGGTCTCTTCTAGTTCAGGTGAGATTTTGATATAGATAATAAGCGTATGTTTACTCAAGTCTTCTAAAACTGTGTCGTCATCCAGTTCGCAGACACTGCCACCCGCATCATTAAGAAAGTGTTTATAGCCATAAATCTCTTCAGCTTTATGGATAAACTCTGGTACATCTAACATTGCTGCCACTTCAGCCTGGTGATGCAAGGTTTGTCTGCGTTTGAATTCAGCTAAAGGTAAGCCGCCTAATCGAGGGTCACCAATTTTCCCTAGAAAGCTGGAAATAGGTGCTAAATTATCAACTGTGACATTGTTGCTGATATAAATAGAGTCAGAAAGCAGCAGGTCTTTTAAAAAAGGCATCTTCATGGCTTGCTGTTTGATATTATCCAGAATAGGCTCACCTAAATATTTGGTGCCTATACGATAATCGCCCGAATAGTGAAACCATTTCTCTTTAGGTAATTTATTAGCTAACGTAGTTTTACCTGCGCCAGACATAGCTAATAAGGTAATGCTTTTAGAATTCCAATTTAGAAATTCCTGAGAACTCATTTTCATGTAGCTTTTTTCCTAGTCCTGATAATCTCTAAGGGGCGTATCACCTAAATCGGGGGTATGTTTGTCGGTATCTGAATACCCTAAGTCATCTGTGCTTATTTCACCATAAGGTGCGCTCCAATCTTCTGGGGCTTCTATAAAGTCAAAAGTAGAGTTATACCAACTATCTCGGTCATATTCGCCAATTTCACCATTCAAATATTGTACTTCAATGGTATCATCTCTATCCTCCATGGCTACGACCTTAAAGGTAAGGTTGTTTTCTACATCTTTGTACCATGAATCAATAACGGGATCTGTTATGGTAGTCATAATGGATTTCCTTATATTATAAAAATTTGGGTAAGTATTCGTTTTACGATGGCACGAAAAAAACAAAATATCATGGTGAAAATGCTTTATCAGTTATTGAAACTGATATTACGGCACCCGCTAGTTGTCAGCTTTTTAGCCATCGTCATAGGGGGATGGTATGCCTATGAAGTGCAGATTGCAAGACCTGAGCAAGTATTTATGGGAGTTCCTAAAAGTCGCTATTGGCATCAGCCCTTTACGTGGGTACGTATTTTTAGGAATGCGAATTTTATGTTGGGTTATTCTGATCTACGAGGGAATCCTTTATGGGTTAGCTATCAGATTAAATCAGTTGCTAAAGGTACCGAGCGATATCAGCGGCCACGAAATTATACTGTTGATTGGCGTAGTATTAATCAGGTAAAACATGCAGATTATACGCATAGTGGCTATGATAGAGGACATATGGCTCCTAATTATGCTATTTCCAGATTATATGGCAAGCAGGCGCAACTCAATACTTTTTTAATGAGCAATATTGCTCCACAAAAGCCCAATTTAAATCAAAAGCTATGGCAACGACTTGAAGAAGTGGAAATAAAACATTTTACGCAACTTAATGAGCAAGTGTGGGTGCTAACTGGGCCTGTTTTTATGGGTGATACTGAGCGCTTGCCCAATGCAATGAATGTGGAAATCCCGGCTGCGTTTTATAAAATTTATGTATTGCCCTGTGAGACTGATGCACTGCGGATAATCGCCTTTTTAATGCCTCAGCAGGTAACAGGTAATGAGCCATTGACTGATTACGTAACGAGTGTCGATGCAATTGAAGAACTAACCGGTTTGGATTTTTTTACTGATTTAGACGATGATATTGAAGAGAGTCTTGAAGCTATGATTGACATAGAACCTTGGCAGTTACAGCAAGTTGCTAATTTGCAAAGTAGGTATTGAGGTACGAGAATAAAATAGTCATAGGTGCGAATTTTCATTTTATAATATGTATGTTTTTTAGCACTTTAAATAGAGGTAAAGTAATGGAAGGCTCGGTATGGGAGAGTTTATTTTTAGGTGTTGTTGCCTTGGGTTTGATTTTTTGGATGGGCCCGGGTATTAAAGCTTCGTTGGCGCGTAGCAAAGAAGCGCCGACAGATTGGATGGGGGCATTAATTCCAATTGGGGGCGTAGTTTTATTTGTAGTTTTTTTAATCATGATGATTTGATATGACAGAGTTTTTAGAAGAAGAGATTGAAGAAGAAACTTGGGCGATTAGGCCTAATAAGTCGCAGCTTAAACGTGATATTGCTGTCATACATAAACTGTGTGATGAAATTGTTGCACTGGCTCCTGCGCAGATGGAGCGTTTGGAGTTACCTGGCAATATGGTGCTGGCTATGCAGGAAGCCGCTAAAATGCCATTGAAAAGTGCGCGTAAACGGCAAATGAAATTTATTACTGGCATAATGCGCAAGTTGGATATAGAGGCTATAGAGACTGCCTTGGCTAAAATTCAGACCAAAAATGCACATGCAGCACGTGAATTGCACCAGTTGGAACGTTGGCGTGATCGTTTATTGACGGATGATAAGCATGCTGTAACCGAATTTTTGGGCAAATACCCTAATGCAGATGTACAACAATTGCGCCAGTTGATTCGTAATGCTAAAAAGGAGCAAGCAGCAGAAAAACCGCCTAAGTCTGCTCGACAATTATTTCGCTACTTAAGAGAGTTGCTGGAAGAGTCGCAAAATGTTGTAGAAGATTAACGTAATACTGTAGGTTGGATGAGATTTTTTATTGCGTAGCATTAAAAAATGTAATCCGACAGCTTGGAACACCCAAGATGTCGGATTACGTTACCTATGCTACGCTAGGTAAGCTCATCCAGCCTACGTGTGTTTTGATTATCAAAAACTCTTAACTTAATGGTAGTGGAGTTCTAACGAGTCACTACGTGCTTAAAAAGTAGGCGCGTAGTTCTACCCATTTTACGCATGCGATTAAGTCAGGAGGGCTGAATATTTATCATAAAGGAGTCTCAGATATTTTTATTGTTCTTCAGGAAATATATAAATAATGGTATTGAAAAAAATTGTTGCTATTTTTATCTTCATGGTTGCGGTGCTTTTATCTGCTCAAGTTCAAGCTGATAAGCAAAAATATTCTGCAATTGCGAATATTTTTAGAAATGTTTCTGACTTAAATCAGAAAATTTTGTTGAATGAAGATGAAACCCAATTACGGCAACTGCTTGAAGAAAAAAATAGTTTATTTGCTAGTTTGTTATTGGTCATTAGGGGGTCTTATATTGATTATAATGTAAATACCTTACATAAAGGTGAATTACAAATATTAACTTCAAAAATTAGAATTAACCGCGCGCGTGGAAATATAGTGGCAGGGCAGCGTGACCAGTATAGAGTTGATGAGTATATGCTCAGGCGTGAAATTGGACAGTTTGTGGTTTTTTTAGTGGAGTCGAGTCGAGATTTTCAATCAATTGAATTAGTGACCAGTGAAGTTGATGGGCGGGTTAACAAACTAAAGAAAAAACAGAAAGCAACACCTAAACCTTTGCAAGGTGACAGTCTGATCCATCAGCATGCGGCTAAAAATTATGATCGCTTAACAAAGTTATATACCACATACCTAGATTTTTTAGAGTATGTTAAAAATAATCCAACCCAAATTGTCTCGACCAGTTTTTTACAAAAATTATCTTTAATTTCTGCGATATCCTATTTTAATAATATTGAGATGTTTAAAGGTATTAACTATGCTATTGCGCCGCTACGTATTGATATGGGCGGGGTTATCGTGTCGTTATTGATCGTTTTACTCAATGTCATCGCTTTTCCGATGATTTCAAAGGGAAGTAACCTGTTGGTTGAACGCTTTATTCTTGATGATGGCAAAGTGGAAAACATGGAGATTGTGTTTGTTAGCTTGCACAAGCCAATACTCTACTTGGTGCTATTTTTTGGTATCGACTTGGCAATGAATGCTTTGTTTTATAAGACTGAATACAAAGCCTCAATTGATCATCTAATTTATATTGTTTATAGCGGACTCTATGTTTATCTATTATTTAATTTAGTGGATAGTGTAGTGACTGCCCAGTTTTATATGGCAGACAAGCGCCATAAAGACTATAGCAAAGAACTTATTTTATTATTGGGTAAAACACTGAAAGGCTTGGTGGTCTTATTGGCTTTAACCTTTATCTTAAGTCATTATGGTATTAATATTACCGCGATTGTCTCTACACTGGGTATCGGGGGATTGGCGTTTGCGATGGCAGCCAAAGACAGCTTATCCAATTTTTTTGGCGGCCTGAATATTATGATTGACCGTATCTTTAAAATGGGCGACTGGATAAAAGTTGATAAGGTTGAAGGCACAGTAGTGGAAATTGGCTTACGTAGTACCACCATCAGAACCTTTGATAATGCCTTAATTACCATGCCGAACTCTTTAGTCTCCACTGCCAGTGTTTTGAACTGGAATCGGCGTTCGATAGGGCGACGTATTAAGATGTATGTTGGGGTGACTTATGAAAGTAATATGGATGATATTCGCGAAGCTTTAGAAGATATTAAACAAATGTTGGCAGAGCATCCCGATATTGCTAGCCCGAAAGAAAGCCATATATCCAGGCAAGCCAAAAACCGGTTTTTATCGCATGAAGATGCACATGGTATTAAATCAACACAATTGGTGTTTTTGGATCGTTATAATGACTTTTCCATTGATATTTTGATTTATTGTTTCTCTAAAACGGTCGTCTGGTCGCAATGGCTAGAAGTAAAGCAAGATGTGTTGTTTAAAATTGCTGAAATTTTAGAGAAAAATAATTTATCCTTTGCTTATCCGACTAATGTGCAGATTAATCGAGATGAGTCGGATATAGATGCGGCGTTTGATGCGCTATTAAGTGAGTAGGTGTTGTGTCG
>CAZXJK010000109.1:5540-8840 GCA_964640895.1 uncultured Methylomonas sp. | reverse complement strand
GAAAATTTATCACCCATCATTTAGGAACAAAAAATGAAAATATCCCCCCTATTACTAATGCTGGTATTTTTTACCGTGCCAAACTGGGTTAATGCTGCCAAAGATGAGA
Organism: uncultured Methylomonas sp.; assembly: GCA_964640895.1. Classification (GTDB taxonomy): domain Bacteria; phylum Pseudomonadota; class Gammaproteobacteria; order Methylococcales; family Methylomonadaceae; genus Methyloprofundus. Next base: position 8,731 of record CAZXJK010000109.1, on the reverse strand, counting down.
CCAACTGGAATCAAGTCTTAAAAGAGCAGTTTTTCCCAGGGAAAACAATTGCTAATGGGGAGGCTGTTATTCAATTAACCACACCTGTTCGTGCAGAAGATCCTGCACTTGTACCCATAAGCATCACGGCGGGTTTCCCACAGACTAAAGATAAATATATCAAACGAATTTTGCTATTGATTGATAAAAATCCATTCCCTATGGTCGGTGAATTTGAATTTACTCCTGACAGTGGTAGAGCGGATATTGCAATGCGGGTACGGGTGAATACCTACAGCTATATTCGTGCCATTGCTGAAATGAATGATGGCAAACTGTATATGGTTAAAAAGTTTGTTAAAGCCAGTGGTGGTTGTTCGGCACCAATTGGAGCGGATTATGATGCGGCGATGCAGCGTTTAGGCAAGATGAAATTTAGGCTAGATGATGAGTTGGTTGACGGTAAACCAACCATGGCGCAGTTGTTAATTAGTCACCCTAATATTACTGGCATGCAAATGGATCAAGTGACTCGTTTTAAACGTAGAGCGCATTTCATTAAACAAATCAAAGTAACCTTTAACGGCAAGCCTATTTTGACGGCCAAAACAGATATTGCCATTAGTACCGATCCTAATTTTCGCTTTTATTTTGTACCCACTAAAAAAGGTGAATTAAAAGCTGAATTTACGGATACTTCCTGTGATAGTCCAGTCAGTCGTGTGGTGTGTGAAGTAGGTAGTACTTATACTAAAACTTATACGGTTTTGCCGTAGTTGTGTGAAGTATAGGTTAGGAGCTAAATTATGCCAGCCGTCAAAAAAGTTAAATTAATCAGTGTAGAGGAATATTTAGAGAGAGAATTAAAGGCTGAGGTAAAGCATGAATATGTCAACGGGGATATTTATGCTATGGCTGGAGCCAGTGAAAATCATGATTATATTTCTGGTAACATTTATCGGAAATTTGGCAATCATTTAGAAAGCTCACCTTGCCGACCCTTTACCTCAGATATAAAAGTAAAAACAGCCAACGGTAAGTTTCGTTACCCTGATTGTATGGTTGTGTGTGAGGAGGATAATGAAAATGCTTATTATAAAACCAAACCTGTTATTTTAGTTGAGGTGCTTTCTCGATCTACTCGCAAGGTTGATGAAAAATATAAGTTATTGGAATATATTAATATTCCAACTCTACAAGAGTATGTGCTTATTGAGCAAGACTTTGTCGATATTGAAGTCTTTCGCAAAGCAGGTAACAGGTTTCCACAACATTATTTTTTAGGGGATGCAGTGACTTTTGAATCTATTGGGTTAACGTTGACTGTAGAAGAGATCTATCATCGAGTAAATAATGAAGATATGCTTGAATTCTTGAATGCAAAAAACGAGCAGTAGCTCGTTATAAGTACCTGTGCAAAATTAATCTAACACTTTGTAGAATAAGCCAAATAGAGCACAATCCTATCGTAGGTTGCGGGTGAGGCACGAACCCCAACAGTGTGCGCAATATTGTTGGGGTTCGTGCCTCACCCGCAACCTACTCAAATTATACAAAATAAAAAAATGTTAATTTAATTATGCTTGAGTACTTAATGCTGCCTAAATTCTCGTAGGTGCAGATTTATCTGCACAATGCGGCTAAATCACACCTACAACACGTTGTTTATTGAGAAATAGCATTCGTATTAAAAGTAAATGTTGCTTGGTTACCATTGACATTAACCGCATAATCTCCTGAAGCAAGCCCTGTAGTCTCAAGTGTTATCATTTTCTCAAAGGGAACTATTGCCGCAGTACAAACCATTCCAGTTTGGCGTTGGGTAAGAATAACGCTAAACTCGTTATCTATTTTATTAATATAGACTGGCCCCAAACTACCACAGCCATTAGTGAAATAGCCTTTAGCCTTAATTTTAATATGTGTTTCTGTAGGGGCAATAGCTAATATTTCTATGCTATCAACAAAAGCTTCTCCTTCAATTGCCGGTGCTGGCCCAGCAAGTGCGAGTACCAGTTCTATACGATTATCAGCTGGCATTTTTTCCAAAAATACTTGATAGACTTTCTGGGATCCTTGGGCAATAATGCAGGGGATTTTTAGCCGGCCATGTTCATAGCTAGCCATGCACTTGTTGGCGGCAGTGATTTCAGCAAAAGTTGCTGCATCAAAAGCTCTGATTGAACCAAAAGCACTGTCATAAGTAGCCTCTAGTATGCCGCCCATTTTTCCTGTCGTAAAGAATAGTGCATGCTGGTCAACTATTAGATGATCAGAACAACTATGACTGTTAAAACCAGCGATTTTTACTTCACTAAGACCTGAACCTTTGAAATATTGGTCAACTGCAACGACTACATGGACATCGTTTATTTCAGTCACCGTACCAGCAAAAACATAAGTGGCATTTTGTGCTTTTTGGGCAATGCTGGCAGGTTGCGCATCAAGTGGTGGTAAGCATGCGTAGGCAGTTGTCAGTAAATTGCCTAGCAAGGTAAGAGCCAATGCCATAAATAGAGGGGGGATTTGGTTTATATACATAATGATGCCTAAAAGTTGGGTGGAACTTTATTATAAAAGGAGCTATTGTAATACTGCTTGCATTTTCGTAGGTGCAGATTTATCTGCACATTGCAATGCGGCTAAAGCGACACCTACAAAAAATTACTCTGCACATTCATTAATTAGCTGTGATACTGAAAAGGTAAAGGGCTTATCCGTTTTTTTAACTAAGATGGCAGTAGACGGGAAAGAAATCACCATTGGCAATAAACAATTTGAGCTTGGACGAACTATTAAAACATGTACTGCTATGGAATGATCAAGCTCTTGTACTTTATCAACCACTAATAAAGTACCACCAGCACCATGCACCCCTAAACCGCCTGCTAAAACTTGATAGTTTTCGAAGTCTAATACGGGTGCTGTTGGTGTATTTCCATCTAAAAATGACATATAGGCCAAAGGTTGATTATAAAAAGACTCCCAATCTTCTTGTGAGGTAATCACCATGCTCCATGCTTCCTCATTTCTAGGATCGTCAAGTAGTGATAGCACAGCATGTGAAAATGCTTCATTGGCCTGAATAGTGGTTGCTGTAAAAGTTAAAACTAGAGTAATAACTATTTTTTTGAATAGATTTAACATAAGTGTTCTCCGTTATTTTTGCCTTTCAATTAAAGGTGGGTAAACTATAATCATTTATGCGCAAG
>CAZXJK010000109.1:0-5440 GCA_964640895.1 uncultured Methylomonas sp. | reverse complement strand
CGTTTTTCTGTCAAAAATTATCATCAATAGCCCTTTACAATTGTTAACAAATTCCCTACAAAGTGCTAACAACTAGCGAGTGTTTTATCTGGCTTAATAGCTTTATCTAAAAAAACGAAAGTAATGCATGATAATTTTTAAACGCTATTTATATATCTTAAGCTTCTGTAGTGTGTTGTTGGCCGCATCTATCGTCAATGCAGATGACGAATTAGATATTCAGCAAGCGATTGCGGACTATGAAGAACGCTCTTGGGAATTTGGGGTGTCAGCAGGTTATGGGGCGCGTACTAATCCATTGGTGAATTCCAGTGATGTGCCTCTGTATTTGATCTTTAATATGGCTTGGTTTGGTGATTGGGTATTCTTTGATAATGGTGACTTGGGCTTAAATTTTTATGAAGGAGACCGGCTCTCTTTAAACCTAATCACGCACCTGAATAACGAGCGCAGTGTATTTGAGTGGTTTAATAAAGGTGTGCGTATATTCGGTGTGCCAACTGCGGGTACATCATTTGCTGCAAATGCGGATGAAGGGGAGAGTCAGGTGCCAGATATTGGTTCTTTCGCTGCAACGCGTAACTTGCCAGAAGAGCTGGCATTACAAGATCTGGATTTAGATACCAGCGCAATCATTGCAATACCCGATAGAAAGGTAGCAGTCGATGCAGGGTTGGAGGTTTTATATACTGCAGATTGGGGTGAGCTACAAATGCAGTTCCTTTCGGATATTAGTTTTCGGCATAAAGGCTTTGAAATTTGGGGTTCTTATACCTATCCTTGGCAATATGGTAATTTGTCATTAACCCCCTCAGTGGGTTTTGTTTGGAAAAGTAGTAGCTTGTTAAACTATTATTATGGGGTGCGTTATGATGAAGCTCAGTCTGGCATGCCAGCATACCAAGCAGGCAGTGGAACCAATGCATTTGTGCGCTTGGCTGCGGTGTATCACTTAAGCAATCACTGGGGGATTGTCGGTGTGGTTGAATATGAAAGTTTAAGTGCGAGTATTCAAGATAGTCCTTTTGTCGATAAAAAAAGCATTCAAACCTATTTTATTGGGTTAACGTATCAATTTTAATAAAATGTTAAGGAATAATGTGTGCTTAAAATTTAGTCATGGTCTGCAAATGAGTGTCTTAGGGTTGGGGCTACTTTGCGCGCAAGGGCAGTTAGTCTTTGCTGATTCATTGCTCGAAGTGCCTGCAAAGGGAGCATGGCAGATTAAAGCAAAGCCACGTATTTGCGTTAAGCCATCAATACGGCCAATGTGCACTATGAGTACTGATATTATCTGGAATGGTAGTGTCAATGCCGATATTTGTCTGCTGTCCTCACAAACACAAGCGCGTATAAAATGTTGGACTGATGTGCAAACAGGTGATATTTTGCAAGACATTAACAGTGATATTGCCATTACCTACTGGATTTCACATTTTGGTGAAGACGCAGTACTAGCCGAGACCACAGTGCGCATTGTCACTGTGCCACAAAGGCAAATACGCCGACGTAGGCGGCATATTTGGAGCCTACTATGAATACAGGTCAAGAACAGGTCAAATTATTATTGGTAGAAGATGATGTACGTTTGGCTGAATTAATCGCGGATTATATTGGCCGCAATGGCTTTCAAGTGACTGTTGAGCACCGAGGTGATCAAGCGGTGACAAATTTTCAAGCAGCCAATACCGATATTATTATTTTAGATTTAATGCTGCCAGGTATGGATGGCCTGCAAGTTTGCCAACAAGTGAGAACCCAATTTACGGGGCCTATTTTAATATTAACAGCCAAAAACAGTGACTTAGATCATGTCATGGGCTTGGAACTGGGGGCGGACGATTTTGTCACTAAGCCTATTGAGCCACCGGTTTTACTGGCGCGCTTACGTGCTTTATTACGCCGTTCGCAACAAACGACGACTAATGTGCTAGAGCAGTTGAGTGAGCTATCGTTTGGTCAGTTGGCATTAAATCGCAAAGCTCAGCAAGTGACTTTGCAACAAAAGAATATTGATCTGACTACCCAAGAGTTCAGTCTGCTTTGGCTGTTGGCTGAAAATGCAGGAGCCGTGCTCAGTCGGGATCTGATATTTACAAAAATGCGCGGCATTGAGTATGATGGTTTCGATCGTTCAGTTGATGTCCGTATCTCACAACTGCGTAAAAAATTAGGTGATCATGGCGAACAACCGAGCAGGCTTAAAACGGTATGGGGTAAAGGCTATTTATTTGTCGCTAATGCTTGGGGTTAAGCATGTCAAAATGGTTGTTTGTACGTCATTATTTACTGGTAGTACTATTGATTTTAGGCGTGGGTTGGGTCATGGATCGAGCGTTGCAGTATGGCAGTGAGCAAGCAGCACTTGCGACTGATAACCGCTTTTTAAAAGGCAATTTTCTTTATATTGCTGCTATCTTTGCAGAGAATCCGCAAAATATTGAACAGCTCTGGGCTGCCAAGCAAAAACAGCTACAAGCGGAGTTGGATTACCCGGTAGCACTGTATCAACGTAGTGATTTTTCAGATGTTAGCCAGTTTGCAGAGTCTTTTGCTAGTGAGCAGATTGTGGCATTGGCGACTGCAGATGCAGGTATTATTTATTATAGCCCGTTAAAAAACTCAGAGTATATTTTTGCTTTAGGCCCTGTGTATGAACAAAATAAAAATATATCCTTTGATTTGTTATTAATTGCCATTTATCACTTATTAGTCGCTAGCATCCTGTTTTTATGGTTTGCACCCTTGGCGCGTGATTTACAAAAGTTACGCAAAGTAGCGAGTAATTTTGGGGCAGAAAATTTTTCTGCACGCATCAAACTGGGTAAAAATTCGAGTATTGCTTTAGTTGCCGATGCGTTTAATGGCATGGCGCAACGTATTCAAACACTGGTTTCAGCTCATAAAGATCTCACCCATGCCGTCTCGCATGAATTAAAAACACCGCTAGCGCGCTTTAAGTTTAGCTTAGAAATTATTGAAGGCTTGGATGATAAGCAAAAGCAGGGCCGCTACCTGCATGATATGAAACAAGACGTGCGTGAGCTGGACGAGCTAATAGATGAAATGCTCAGTTATGCCCGGTTGGATGTGCAGAATTTACAATTAAACTTAGAAGCAGTGTATGCCGAGCAGTGGTTGCAAGAGCTTGTGTGTCAATATGCTCAAGAGCAGATTCAGGTCAGTTTTAAATTTGATGTGCAAACTAGTTACCGGCAAATTTTGTTAATTGATCGACATTTGATGAATCGAGCCGTGCATAACCTGATTCGTAATGGACTCCGCTATGCAGAAAATGATGTACAGATCAGTTTGCATATCAAGCCACAGGTAATTGAATTGCGAGTTGATGATGATGGGCAGGGTATTCCAGAGCAATGTAGGGAGCAGGTATTACAACCTTTTATGCGTTTAGATACCAGTCGTGATAAACAATCAGGGGGCTATGGATTAGGGTTGGCAATTGTAAATAAAATTGTGCATCAGCATGGTGGGCAGGTGATAGTAGATAGTTCTCCTTTAGGCGGAGCAGGGTTTTGCATCAGTTTACCGCAAGCGAATTAAGCAGGTAAAAAAGTAGGTGGAAATAAGTGGAAATGTATCTCTTGTCTGTTGGAAACCATTATATAATAAAGGTTTGTTGACTGATTTTTGACAATATTATTTAAACCTAAGAAGGATAGTAACGATGAAAAAATTAACAATAGCTGTGTTAGCTGTTTATATTGTATTGCTGAGTGGTTGTGCAATCTTTAATAAAGACATGCAAGATATTCAGGTTGAAGCGCAAGCGGATCCAAAAGCAAACCTCAGTGGCTATAAAACCTTTGCTTGGCTGGGTGCGGCGAAACTCTTAAATGATCCCACTAAAAAATGGCAACCACCCGAAATAAATATTACCGAAGATATTAAATTTTTGATCGATAGAGAGTTGCGTAACAAAGATATTAATGTGAATGATGCAAATCCTGATTTAGCGGTTGCTTTTTTTGTTGGCGTGGATATGGACGTAATAGAGTTAGTTGATGATCCTGCTACTGAAGGTAATGTATTGGAAAATATTCCTCAAGGTGCTTTAGTTGTCGCGTTGGTAGATGTGCAAACAGGTTACGTGGTCTGGGTAGGCATGGCAAAAGCAAATATTAATGAGGATGCCTCTCCTGAGTTAGTGCGCGCGCGTTTAGATTATGCCGTGACTGAAATATTTAAATTATTGAAATAACCCCTATAAACAGGGATTATAAATGATGATCAATGCATTTTATTGCAAGTTTTTAGGCTATGTAATGGGAGTCATGCTACTTGGCTCCTTTATAGTTTGTGCAGCAGAACCAGCTGAAATAGAAGCAAATCAATGGCGATATGAGTTTAAACCACTTTATTTATGGTTTCTTAACCTTGAAGGGGGCAGCAGCAGGGAATCCTCGGGTGATAGTCCAGGAGGCTCAAATGTGTTCGATGAGTCGGAATTAACTAGTGCATTTACTTTGCATTTTGAAGTAGGTAAAGGCGATTGGACGGTCTTTGCCGATTACCTTTACGCTGAATATGGTACTAATAACCTCAATATTTCTGCACTTCCTATACAAGGTAGCAATATCTTGACGGTACATTTGACAGAGCTTGGTGTTGCTTATCGCGCGATTAAGCAGCCTTGGTATAGAGTTGAATTACTGGGGGGTATTAGGTATATGCATATCGCCAATAAATTTAATATTTCTAGGCCTGCATTGGGCACTTCTTCTGCCAAAGCAAATATTTGGGATGGCTTTGGTGGTGTACGCCTTACTGGTTTTTTGACGGATAGTTTAAGTGCAACGGTACGCGCTGATGTAGGCGGTGGTAGTTCTGATTTGGTATGGAATGTTGCTGCAATAGTGGATTGGCGTTATTTACACTGGGGTTCTGTTTATGCCGGCTACCGAGTGTTGGATTATAAGGTGAGTAATGCAAATTTAGGTCTTAATCTACAGGCGAAAGGACCAGTGGTTGGTTTAGGGTTTAATTGGTGATTTTTAGAAAATGTAGCCTAGATGACGTGTTGCGGAATTTAAAAGGGCTTGTTGCTATCCTGTGTATTACGCAAGCTGCATATGGGCTACATTAATAGAGGTTATTATTAAATCCTCGTCCCTAAATAATTAGTAGGTGATTTTTAATTTTCAAATTTAATACCTCATTATTGTCCGATAGTAAACAACATTACATTTGAATATTCACTGACAGAGCCAGAGCGATAGGACTGTAAAACTACATAAAAAGCGGCTCCATTCCAAAGGTCTGCAGAAAGTACTGTGATGTTACCAAGGTCAATACTGCCAATAGATTCAGGCCCTAGATATGGGTAAGGAGCATATAATAATATATAGCCATTAGCATTTGCGATGCTACCCCATGATATATTTACTTGGATACCATTGGTGGATACATCAATGACAGG
>CAZXJK010000108.1:0-8893 GCA_964640895.1 uncultured Methylomonas sp. | reverse complement strand
TAATGGCGACTGCCAACCATAAAAGCAACTCCCCCTTATTAATTTTCTGACAAATAAACCTCCTCAATTCTACCTATATCTGTTATAGTTAATATAGAATTGAGAGCTATTGCCACATTATCTCCAATCACTTAACAATCCATGCTTTGTTAAAAGTATTGACTCGCCTCTCTGTTTGAATTACCCACATTACCTATTACACTTATGGCTGACGAAAAAAAATCATGTGATTTATGCGGACTCCCCGTAGAAATTGAAGGCTTTAACCTCTTAACTAAAGCAGGCAAAAAGGAATTTTGCTGCGAAGGCTGCCAAGGTATTTATCAAATGCTTAATGAAGATGAGCTACTATCGGAAGATGCTGCCAAATAATGCCTCTATCCACCCCCTAATTATTGGACTATATAATGGCTCACAACCACACCAAGCAAGCCGCTAAGCATATTGCACAGACAGGTCTTGATAAACACGAACTTTCAACTAATTTAATTAAAGGTGCCGTCATGTCTGCTGGCGCCCAAACAGGAAAATCAATTATGAGCACTATCACTAAACACCCGCTACTTTTACTCGGTATTGGTGCAGCCATAGGCTACTATGCACACAAGCACAGAAAAGACATTGTTTCATCTGTTAGCTCAGCGACTGACAAAGGTAAAGACTTTGTGCTACAGCAAAAAGAGAACCTAGAAGACCTAGTTGCTGAATCCAAAGAAAGTCCTGAGTAAAATAAAAATCAATAATATGAAACCGAACAGAACTCCTGATACCCCAGCCCTTGCGACAGCTATCTGAACTCACTCAAACCTTATTAACATTTTAGTTAAAAGTTCAACTCATATTATTAAAACAGGGGTGTTACCTGCTAACGATATACGCTAGTCCAGTAACACCTTTCTCTTCTCAGTTATATTCTCCATGACTTACATGTCTATACAACAAGAAATTATTTTACGCTATCACTCTTCAGGCCATGTAAGATTCCAAATTCCGGAATACTTATGTCGCGATACGATTGCTCCTGTTGTTACTGATGCCATCCTTCAGTTTGATGGGGTTTATCGTGTTAACTTATTCAGAAATAAACAGAAGCTTGCCATTCGCTTTACCGAAGAGTTGCTATCTTTTACTGAACTAAGCCAACAGTTACTAACACTCATTGCTGAACTGGAAAACAAGGGTATTTTTAATAAGCCAGTTGACGACAAAACCAACAGCGCCCTTAAAGACAAACTGACCAACTGGAAAGGCACTCGTTGGGCTAAGGAAAAATACGTTGCAACCAAAGAAACAGCACAAGCTATCGGTATTTTAACCAAATTAGGCTTGAAAAAAAAACCCGAAATTCTCGTAAATCCAGAAAAAATTCTCATTACTTTTTTTAATGATGTTCTCGTCCTATTTTTAATTAAGACCCACTGGAAACTCATTACTAAAAAATGGTTATTAGAGCCGATGAAATATCGCTATCAGTGGTTAACCATTTTCTATCTGATGTATTTATTTATTCGTTCAAAAACCAATAAAAACAAATAAAGTCTCAGCCTCCTATGACCCAAGCATTTCAGCCTAAAAACTTTAAGCTCGTGCATGAGCTTAAAAACCGTATTCGCATTCTAGTTCCTATTCTGAAAAAAGACCCTGAGCGCACCTATATTTTTGAGATTATTTTAAAAAAGCGCCCAGAGATCAAGTGCATTAAGTCAGTACCTGAAATTGGTTCTGTCACGTTTTTTTTTGACCACAAGGCTTTACCAAAAAAGAACTTCTTAACTTTGCTAGACATGGTTTTGGGTAATATCGGCAAGAAAAAAATCAGCCTGCCTAAAAGCGATATTACTGAAGACCTAAACGTTCCACTCCAAGATATTAGTTTAGCCATAGAAGGCATGAGCTGCGCTTCTTGTGCATTATTACTGGAAATGTCTTTAAAAAGAGACCCGCGCGTCCACAGTGCAACTGTCAACTTTGCTTCTGCAATTGCCTCAGCAAATGGTCGTATATCTCGCCAAGATATGGCTGAAATTATTAGCAAGGTAGGTTATAAAGCTAATTTAATGGACACGCTATCACAGCGTCAGGAGCTTATAAGAAAGGAGCACCTGCGCCTGGCCAGCGCTAAAAAACGATTTATTTGGGCCAGCACTCTTAGTGCCCCTGTGGTCGCTATTGGTATGGCAATGCCAGCAGGGCGTATTTATCACTGGGGACAATTTGCGCTAACCACTCCCGTGGTCTTCGCGGCCGGCAGTAGTTTTTTTACAAAAGCGTGGAAGTTGGCAAAAATAGGCCATGCTAATATGGATAGCTTAATTGCTATCGGTGTCGGCTCTGCCTACGGCTATAGCCTACCAGCATTATTACGTGGCAGAGGCCACCTTTATTTTGAAGCAGCAGCCAGCATTATTTCGCTTGTCTTACTCGGCCGCTATATGGAAGAAAGTGCAAAAGGCAAGGCTGGCGAAGCAATTAGAAAATTAATCGACTTACAACCGCAAACAGCTACCCTTTTAAAAGATGGCAAAGAAACCGTTATCAGCATTGATGACATTGAATTAGGCGATACCCTACTGGTTCGCCCAGGTGAAAAAATACCAACCGATGCTGATGTCATCGAAGGTATCTCCACTGTTGATGAAGCCATGGTAACAGGAGAAAGCATTCCAGCCATTAAAGAAGTGGGTCATAAAGTGATTGGTGGCTGTGTCAACGGCACAGGACTATTAACGATTGAAGCCACGGCAATTGGTATGGATACCGTTTTGGCAAGTATTATCCATATGGTTGACCATGCCCAAGCATCTAAGCTGCCTGTACAAAAAATGGTGGATAAAATTTCAGCGGTATTTGTCCCAAGTGTCATGGCAGTCTCCGCGCTAACTTTTGCATCCTGGACGCTTGCTGGCGCACCGTTTAGCTTTGCTTTTAGCAATGCTGTTACCGTCTTATTGATTGCCTGCCCTTGCGCACTAGGCTTAGCAACACCCACAGCAATTATGGTCGGCACAGGCCAATCTGCGAAACGCGGTGTCTATATTCGTAACGGCGAAAGCTTGGAAACAGCCACACATTTAACGGCAATTATTTTTGACAAAACAGGCACTATTACTGAAGGTAAACCTCAAGTAACCGACTTTATCAATATCAGTCACCACAGTGATGAAATCATACTCACTCACATTGCCTCCGCGGAACATAAATCAGAACATTTTTTAGCACAAGCTATTGTTAATTATGTACAAGATTTACACGATTTTGATTTTAAATCAGTAAAAGACTTTAATGTAACAGCTGGCCGTGGCCTGCAGTCTAAAGTCGGTCACTATCAACTCTTAATTGGTAACCAAGCTTGGCTGGAAGAACAAGCCATTGATATTGCCGAGCTACTCCCTCATATTGAAGCACTAGGGTTAAAAGGCAAAACTCCAGTCTTAGCCGCTTTTAATGGTAAAGCCAGTGCCTTATTCGGCATAGCCGATCACCCTAGGAAATCAGCTAAACAAGCTATTGCCGCACTGCATCAGCTAAATATTGAAACACTCATGGTAACAGGTGATACCAGTGCCACAGCGCATCATATTGCTGATCTAGTAGGCATAAAAACAGTCATTGCCCACGCGACACCTGAACAAAAATTACAAGAAATTCATCGCCTACAAAATGAAGGCGGCTCAGTTGGCATGATTGGTGATGGCATTAACGATGCCCCTGCTCTGGCTGCTGCAAATGTTGGCTTTGCCATTGGGCATGGCACTGATATTGCGATTGAGTCAGCAGATTTAACCTTAGTGAATGGCGATATTGCCAAAGTTGCCGAGACAGTTGAACTCAGCACTTACACCATGAAAATCATTAAACAAAATTTATTTTGGGCATTTGGTTACAATACAATCGCCATTCCAGTTGCGGCTGTCGGCAAACTCAACCCAATGATAGCATCAGCAGCCATGGCATTGAGCTCAGTTTCAGTGATTGTTAACTCTTTACGTATCAACGGAAAATAACGTGCTAGAATTTTTCACCAGCTTAGATTATACAGTTTATACAATTGCCTTATTGACCGGCTTTTTTGGTAGCGGCCATTGTGCGGGTATGTGTGGCGCACTGGTCGCGGGCTTCTTTATGAAATCCGAGAAAAAAAGCGTCTGGCCTTATCTGGCATATCACTTTGCACGTATAACTATGTACACCCTAGTCGGAATCAGTGCCGCCCTAATTGGTGTCGCACTCGTTTCAACTGGCTTGCTTGGTCATATTCAAGGCATCTTACAAGTTGTTATCGGCTTTTTTGTTATTATTTTAGCATTAGGTATCGTTGGACTTTCCCCTTGGCAGTTCTCCATGAAATACATGCCTACCAAAGTGCTTAATAAAATTTTCATGGCCGCAGCTAGGCGTGGATCTACCCTTGGTGCCAGTATGGGTGGGTTATTAAATGGCCTAATGCCTTGCCCGCTGACCTTTGCAATGGCAGTAAATGCCACCTCAGCTCCTTCTCCTATCGAAGGCGGCCTTATGATGCTGGCTCTAGGTGTCGGAACCTTGCCGACCATGCTGGTAGTCACTTTTGCTTTTGGTAAGCTAGGGACAGCAGCTCGCGGCTTGATGCTAAAAGTGGCCGCAGTACTAATGATTGTCATGGGTGCCAATACCATGTATAACGGAGTTAGGTTCTTGGCCTCTGATACTGGCTTCAAAGAAATGATGCATCATATGCAATCTATGGAAATGATGGGCATGGCGACCAACAAGGAACCTTCACAAGAAGAGCCCGCCATGGAAATGGATCATTCCATGCACAATATGCCATAAGGGAGATGGAAAAAAATAATCATCCAATCTTGTTGGTCTTTTTGTCCGTCTTTAGCGGTGTCGTAACAGTTACGTAGCTTGCTACGCGCCCGTTACGACACCGCTAAAGACAAACAAAAATCCTACCCAATATCGGACGATTATTTATTTCCAGCTCCCTAAGTAAGGAATGAAGATTTAATAATACCCGAAAGTATGGCGCAGTATTTTGGCTTCACAGTCGTGTTAAAAATACAGCCGCATAGCAGGCTACGCGACTGTGAAGTCAAAAGGCAAGTCAGACTCGGGTATTATTGAATTCTCGCTCCTAAGATAACAACGCTTTAAACACAATGAAACTGACAGCTCACGACCTAATTGTTTTACAAGAAGCCGCTAATATCCTAGAAAGCCCAACCTTTAGCTCTAAAGTAACCAAGTCTGTCGGTAGCGCAATCGAAAAAACCATCGCCATCCTTCCGACACAAGTTTCTTTATCACTTAATGACTTAACGCGAACAGCTCTAGAAAAATCCTTAGAAAGTGCCATTTTTACACTCAACGGCCGTAAAAGCAGCTCACCCTTTAATAAAACCCACCAATTTTTTGCCAGCTTAAGTGGCGCAATAGGGGGTGCTTTTGGGCTAACTGCCATTACAATAGAACTGCCAATCTCAACCATTATCATGATGCGCTCTATTGCTGATATTGCTCGCTTCCACGGTGAAAACGTAAGCCATGCCAAAACTAAAATGGCTTGCCTCGAAGTCTTTGCACTCAGCGATAGTGCTCGGCATGGCTCGGAAACTGGTTACTATGCTATTCGCTCCATATTGGCAAAAGTACTCTCCGATGCCGCCACCCAACTGACTGCACCCGCACTCAATAAAGAAAGCTCATCTCTTATCAGCAAAGCCATTAATCAAATCGCCACCCGCTTTACCCTACCAGTCTCTGAAAAGCTGGCAGCACAATCCATACCCATTATTGGTGCATTAGGTGGCGCAAGTATCAACCTATTATTTATTCGCTATTTTCAAGATATTGCCCACGCACACTTTACCATGCGCCGGCTAGAGCGAGACTATACCCCCGAACTCATTAAATTAAATTATCAAAAATGCATCAGCAAACAAAACTAAAATGTTTTTTTGCTGTATGATACCCAGCCCTCACAGATTTTGTCGCGCTCCTCATGAAAATAGGCCCCTATCAACTTAGTAATAATCTTATTTTAGCGCCGATGGCAGGCATAACTGACCTGCCGTTTAGAAACCTGTGTAAACAATTTGGTGCAGGTCTGGCTGTTTCAGAAATGGTTGCATCCAACCCTGCTCTACGCAAACATAAACGCACTTTACTGAAGGCGAATCATAATGGTGAAATAGGCTTGCGTGCAGTACAAATCCTAGGCACTAATCCGCAACAAATGGCAGAAGCCGCCCAATTTAATGTGCAACGAGGGGCACAGATTATTGATATTAATATGGGCTGCCCAGCGAAAAAAGTTTGCTCGGTTGCGGCTGGTTCAGCATTATTACGTAACGAAGAACTGGTAAAAAATATTCTTGATAGTGTCGTCAGTGCCGTCAACATCCCTGTTACCTTAAAAATCCGTACGGGCTGGGACAAAGATAATCGTAATGCAGTGAGCATCGCTAAAATAGCGGAACAAGCTGGTATTGCCGCATTAACCGTACATGGCCGTACCCGTGCCTGTGCATTTAAAGGCGAGGCCGAATACGATACCATTAAAGCAGTCAAGCAAGCAGTCACTATTCCTGTCATTGCCAATGGTGACATTAACTCCGTTGAAAAGGCAAAATTTGTCTTAAAATATACTCATGCGGATGCAATTATGATTGGCCGGGCCGCTCAAGGCCGACCATGGTTTTTTCAAGAAATTCAACATTTCCTACAAACAGGTGAACACCTGATACAGGCTGATTTACAAAAAATAAAAGCAACTTTACAACAACATTTGCAGGAACTGCACCTATTTTATGGTGAACTTAATGGTGTTAGAATAGCGCGTAAACATATCGGCTGGTATTTCGATCATTTAGGCTCATTACCAGCTACTACTAAAACACAGATTTACCAAACGACCTCTTCAGAAACTCAGCTAGCTCTCGTTAACTCTGCCTTTGAACTTTTTGACCATACAACACCACTAAAACATGCAAATAACGCATTCCAGTATTGATATGACTGCTAATAGTAACCACACACACCCTGCCCTGCTCTCCGCTCAGGTAAAAAAGGCAGTTAATCACTATTTAGCACAGCTTGATGGTCATGAAACAACGGGCTTACATGCCATGGTACTAGCAGAAGTTGAAAAACCTTTAATAGAGGCGACCTTACAGCACGCTGGCTACAATCAAACTAAAACCGCACAAATTCTTGGTATTAGTCGTAGCACTCTACGTAAAAAACTAGAGCAATACGGCTTATCCTAAACACTTTACCTCGCAGAGATTTTCATGAAAAAAAAAGTTAATCGCGCTTTAATTAGCGTTTCCAACAAAGCTGGCATTCTGGATTTTTGTCGCGAATTAGATCAGTTAGGCATTGAACTGCTATCTACTGGCGGTACAGCTAAGTTATTAGCGGATAACAATATTAATGTGACTGAAGTGTCTGATTACACTGGTTTTCCTGAAATGATGGATGGCAGAGTAAAAACCTTGCACCCTAAAATACATGGCGGTATCTTAGGCCGTCGCGGTATTGATGATGCCGTAATGGCAGCCAATGACATTAAAGCCATTGATATGGTCGTCGTCAATCTCTACCCTTTTGAGACAACTGTTGCCAACCCTGATTGTGATTTAGCTACCGCTATTGAAAACATCGATATTGGCGGCCCTAGCATGATTCGTGGTGCCGCTAAAAACCATAATGATGTTGCCATTGTCGTCGATCCAAACGATTACGAAACTATCTTAACCGAGCTAGTCAATAACGAAAATCAATTAGAGCACGAAACCCGCTTTAACCTGGCACTTAAAAGTTTTGAACACACCGCCAATTACGACACCGCTATTGCCTTGTATTTAGCCAAAGTAAATCAACAGGACTTTCCTGCTACGCTTAATTTACAGTTCAACAAAATTCAAAGCATGCGTTATGGCGAAAATCCACATCAAAATGCTGCTTTCTATCAAGAAAAAGCCGCAGCTTCAGGTTCTATTTCTGCAGCAAAACAGCTCCAAGGTAAAGAGCTTTCCTACAATAATATTGCTGATACCGATGCCGCATTAGAATGTGTTAAGTCTTTTGAAGACAAACCCACTTGCGTGATTGTTAAGCATGCCAACCCATGTGGTGTGGCGCAAGCGGATACCATTCTGGATGCCTACGACTTGGCTTATGCAACCGACCCCACTTCCTCTTTTGGCGGCATTATTGCCTTCAACCGTGAATTAGATCAAGCGACAGCTACAGAAATCATCAGTCGCCAATTTGTAGAAGTCATTATTGCGCCTACTATTAGCGCTGCTGCCCGAGAAGTGCTCGCAGAAAAGAAAAATGTACGTGTATTAGAGTGTGGAATCTGGAACAGCGGCAATGAACCTAGCTTAGATTTTAAGCGCGTTTCAGGCGGCTTATTAGTACAAGATAAAGACTTTGGCACCATTACTGCCGCCGAAGTTAAAATCGTTAGTAAACGCGAACCAACAGAACAAGAACTTGCAGACTTAATGTTTGCTTGGAAAGTGGCCAAATTTGTTAAATCTAATGCTATTGTGTATTGCAAAGCAGGGCGCACGATCGGTGTGGGCGCAGGCCAAATGAGCCGCGTTTACTCTGCCAAAATTGCAGGCATCAAAGCAGCAGATGAAGGCTTGACCGTACCTGGATCGGTAATGGCTTCAGATGCATTCTTTCCTTTTAGAGATGGTTTGGATGCAGCTGCTGAAGCAGGCATTACTGCTGTTATTCAACCTGGTGGCTCCATGCGCGATAATGAAGTTATTGCCGCAGCAGATGAGCATAATATCGCCATGGTCTTTACAGGCATGCGTCATTTTAGACATTAATAATAAGGCACTTGGAAATAAATAAGCATCCAATATTTTGGCAGGATTTTTGTTTG
>CAZXJK010000107.1:0-8925 GCA_964640895.1 uncultured Methylomonas sp. | reverse complement strand
ATTCAGGTGACAGGAGTCCCTGAATTTCGTGAGGTAGCATGGCGCGCCTGTTTATTGCCATAAGTAGTCAAGCATAACTACTTTATTGAATAAAAGTTGTGTAGCTAACTATGCAGTAAGTACCCAAGCGTAATTGATTTAACTAATTTTACGCTGGATTTTTTTTCATATTCAAGGCGCATAAATAGGCGCATAAATAGGCGCATAGCTGGCTACGAAACTTTTTATGCAACGCCGAAGATGAAAAAAAAGACCAGTAAAATGTTAAATTAATTATGCTTGGGTGCTTATGTGTTCGCCTTGAAGATGAAAAATCCTGCGTCATACTTTCGGGCATTATTAAATCCTCGTCCCTTAGAGTTCAAAAATCATTTAAGAAATTTTACTTCGTGTTGTTATAAATATGAATAGTTGAATGTGCTGGTTTTCATAGTCAGTTGCAAGTAAATTCACTTATGATGGGATGAAGTAAGTAATTTAAGTTAGGCACTTGGAAATAAATAAGCATCCAATATTTGGGCAGGATTTTTGTTTGTCATCAGTGCTGTAGCAATAGGCGCATAGCAGGCTACGTAACTGTTGCTACAGTACTGATGACGGACAAAAAAACTAGTAAAGATGGATGATTATTTGTTTCCAGGTGCCTTAAAGGTGTCTGTGTATTAATTAAAGGCAGGGTATTAATTAAATACAGGGTATTAATTCGTAAAGAAAATAAAGGTTGTTACATTGGAAACATTACTTGATATAAAACAGATTCAATCATTCTTACCACATCGTTACCCTTTTCTGCTGATTGATAAAGTGGTTGAATGTGAACCTGGTGTTAGGTTATTAGGCGTTAAAAACGTGACTTATAATGAACCAATTTTTCAAGGTCATTTTCCTCATATGGCAATTTTTCCTGGTGTACTAATCCTGGAAGCACTTGCGCAAGCAACTGGTTTATTGGCATCTGAAACATCACCCGATGAATTAGGTCATGGTATGACTTATTTTTTAACAGGGATAGATAAAGCTAAATTCAAACGACCTGTGGTGCCAGGTGATCAAATGATGCTAGAAGCTGTCTTTGAAAGAAGCCGGCGTAATATATGGTCTTTTCAGTGTACGGCAACCGTAGACGATCAGTTTGTAGCAAGTGCCATTATTCGCTGTGCAGCAGTGGGTGATAAGGTTGATTGACCCAAAAGCAATCGTAGATGTCAATGCTGAAATAGCTAATGATGTTGAAGTAGGTCCGTTTTCTATTATTGGCCCTGATGTTACGATTGGGTCAGGTACTATTATTGGGTCGCATGTTGTCATGAAGGGGCCAGTGACGATAGGTAAAGATAATCATATTTATCAATTTGCATCAGTAGGGGAGGATCCCCAAGATAAAAAATATGCTGATGAAAAAACCAGTCTTATCATTGGCGATAGAAATGTTATCCGTGAATTTACCACATTGCATCGTGGTACTTTGCAGGACCACGGAGTCACTAAAATTGGTGATGATAATTTGTTTATGGCGTATACCCATGTTGCACATGATTGTATCATTGGTAATAATGTCATTATGGCAAATGGAGCCTCTTTAGCAGGGCATGTACATTTATGTAATGATGCTATTCTAGGTGGCTTTACTTTAGTGCATCAATTTACGCAGATTGGAACCTTTAGTTTTTCTGCGATGGGCAGTGCCATCACTCAAGATATTCCACCTTATGTTATGGTGGGAGGTCGGCCTACTCGGCCGCATGGAATCAATTCGGTGGGTATGGAGCGTGCGGGCAGTACACCTGAAGCAGTACGCTTGATTCGTAAAGCTTATAAGATATTGTACAAAAATAACCTTAGAATGGAAGATGCAATAGAAGAAATGGAAGACTTGGCTGGAGAGTGTGATGAAATTTCAAATATGGTCAGTTTTTTACGTAATGTATCACGTGGGATTTTACGGTAGTTGATTGACCTTGACTCATAAAATGCAAATTATTGCAGGAGTTGATGAAGTTGGTCGTGGATGTATAGTAGGTCCAGTTGTTGCGGCAGCAGTGATATTAAATCCTGAACAGCCAATCTTGGGCTTAACAGATTCAAAAAAATTGACGGCTAAAAAGCGTGAGACATTAGCTGTTATTATCAAACAGCAAGCAATAGCTTGGGCAATTGGTAGAGCAGAGCCAAGTGAAATTGATGCAATCAATATTCTGCAGGCTTCTTTATTGGCTATGGCGCGAGCAGTACAGACATTGCAGGTACAGCCTGACTGGCTGCAAGTAGATGGTAATCAATTTCCTAATATAGACTATCCTGGAGAGACTATTGTTCAGGGGGACTTGTTGATTCCTGAAATTTCAGCAGCTTCAATTTTAGCAAAAGTATATCGAGATAAGGAAATGGCTATTTTGGATGCAATGTATCCAGGCTATGAATTTTTTCGGCACAAAGGCTATCCGACAAAATTACATAAAGATCATATTCAGGTATTAGGTATTTGTGAGCAACATCGCCGTTCATTTGCGCCCATTAAGAAATTATTGTAATTTATAGTTAAAACGCCAGACATAGGATGTGCTGAGGAACGAAGCGCATCTTACACAATTGATGCGCTTCCTATCGTTAGCACATCCTATGTTAAAATGTCCAGATTTAAATAAGTTGCTGTTGTTTTGTACCTTTTCTTTAATCTACAGCTTTATATTTTTATGATTTAGTTTGTTTTTTTGCATAGTTTCGCAGGGCTCTGTTTCTGTAACTCTTTGCAGGTTAATGATTAAAGCGTGTTAAAATAATCAAAATTATAAACCGACTTGATACTTAAAATCAGTGATTTACGATTTTTAAGTATCAAGTCGGTTTTTTTGTATCAACAGTAAGGAAAATAAGAGTACGTGTACACAATTTCTAAACAATTTAATTTTAGTGCCAGTCATGTTCTTGAAGGCTTGCCTGATTCACACCCTTGTAGTCGCTTACATGGACATAATTATGTTGTTGAATTAACGCTGGCTGCCGCAGAGCTTAATGCCACAGGTTTTGTTGTGGATTACAATGAATTGGCAGCTTTTAAAAATATTATCGATGAAGTTTTGGACCATCGGCATTTAAACGATGTATTAAGTGGCTCAACAACTGCTGAAGCCATTGCCAAATATCTTTATGATCAAGCCAAGCCATTGTGGCAAGAGGTAGTGTCGGTTAGTGTGAGTGAAACTCCCAAAACCAATGCCATTTATAAGCCCTAAAATAATAACAATAAGCTTATGCAACGAAATAATGAGTTTTCTAATTTGCAGTTTTTAAAAGATAGTTTAAAACGAATTTTACCCAATTCTCAGGCCGTTGCATTAGCAATTATTTTAATTGTCGGTTTTTTCTTAATTACATCTTTAGCTGGTGTATTGATGCCAGTTTTTATTGCTATCGTTTTGGCTTACTTACTAGAAGGTGTGGTGAGAAAGCTAGAGAAGAAGTTAAATCGCCTGCCTTCGGTATTTATTGTGTTTGCTGGCTTTATGAGTGCTTTTAGTTACTTGTTATTTGGCCTGATGCCGATGCTTTATAAGCAGTTGAAGCAATTACTGCAACATACTCCTGATATTATTAAAAGTTCACAAGCAGAAATTTTAAAGTTACCTGAAGCTTATCCGAAAATTATATCAGCAGATAAATTAAAAGATATTATGTTTGCTGTGCAGCAAGAAGCCCTAACCTATGGTCAAGACTTATTAAGTTATTCGGCTTCATCAGTTGTGGGGATCATAAGTCTTTTGGTGTATTTAATTCTGGTGCCAGTATTAATTTTATTTTGTTTGAAAGATAAGGCGATTTTATTGCAGTGGTTTGCTCAATTTTTACCGCGAGATAGGTTGTTGTCATTGAATGTTTGGCAAGAAGTTGACATGCAATTAGGTAATTATATTCGAGGGAAATTTGTGGAAGTGCTGGCTTTGGGTACTACCAGTTATATTACGTTTGCAGCGTTGAATTTGAATTACGCAGTGCTTCTGGCGGTTTTTATGGGGCTTTCGGTTATTATTCCTTATGTTGGTGCGACATTGGTTACTTTTCCAGTATTAGGTGTTGCATTTTTTCAGTGGGGCTTTGGTGGCGACGAGTTTATGTATATCGTGATTGCTTATTCAATTATTCAGGCAATCGATGGTGTGGTTTTAGTGCCGCTACTTTTTTCCGAAGCGGTTAACTTACACCCTGCTGCCATTATTGTAGCAATCTTATTTTTTGGTGGTTTATGGGGTTTTTGGGGAGTATTTTTTGCTATTCCTTTGGCTACCTTAGTGAAAGCGGTTCTCTCCGCTTGGCCACGTTTAGATGAAAAGTTACACACTTTTGATATGTGACCATGAAAAATACACAACGTTTATTGCGGATTATGGAGCAATTAAGAGATCCTGATACTGGGTGCTCTTGGGATAAAAAACAGAACTTTAGTAGTTTGATTCCCTATACGCTAGAAGAAGCATATGAAGTAGTTGATGCTATTGAGCGTAATGATATGCAAGATCTTAAGGCCGAATTGGGTGACTTGTTATTTCAGGTGGTTTTTCATGCGCAGTTGGCAGATGAGCAGGGTCTATTTGATTTTGAGCAGGTAGCCTTAAATGTGACCGATAAACTAGTACGTAGGCATCCACATGTTTTTGCAGATGTAGTTTATGCTAATGAGGCTGAACAAAAGCAAGCGTGGGAGGAGCATAAAGCGGCTGAAAGAAAAACAAAGAGTGTTGCAAACGATACAATTTTATCGGGTATCGCAAAAAATTTACCCGCATTAATGCAATGTAAAAAAATCCAGGATAGAGCAGCTAATCATGGTTTTGATTGGCCTGATGTTGAGCCAGTGTATGCTAAAGTATTGGAAGAGCTTGATGAAGTGAAAGAAGCTTGGCAGTCAGGGGATCAGCAACATATTGAGGAAGAGATTGGTGATTTGTTATTGGTTGCGGTTAATCTTGCTAGGCATATGCAGGTTGACCCTGAGCAAGCCTTGAAAAAGAGTACTCAGAAATTTTCTGCCCGTTTTGAGTATATAGAGCAAAAAGTAACCCTGTCAGGCCGTGATGTTAAGCAATGTGAATTGGCAGAATTAGATGCTTTATGGAATGAAGCTAAAATATATCTTAAAAATAAGGTGTAGCCGAGATTAAGTTAGGCGCAGTAAAGCATTGGTACAAAAAGAAAATTAATTTTAAAGAGATCAATATAAATGACAACATTTAGTAATGTTACCGTAGTAAAAAAAGCCAATATCTATTTTGACGGCAAGGTAAATAGTCGTACTGTTCGATTTGCTGATGGTAGTGAGAAAACATTGGGCTTTATGATGCCTGGTGATTATACCTTTGGTACTGAGGCTAAAGAGTTAATGGAAATTATGGCTGGGGATTTAGAGGTATTATTACCTGAGACACAAGAGTGGCAAACGGTCTCAGCGGGAGAATCATTTGAGGTGCCAGCTAACTCTAAATTTGAGATAAAAAATAAAACCCCGATAGATTACTGTTGCTCATATTTTAAGTAAGCAATATGACTGAGCAACGTATTATAACAATTGAAACAAAGATTGCATTTCAAGAAGATATTATCATGCAGCTTAATGATGTGGTTTGTAAGCAACAAAATCAAATTGATGCCTTAGAACGATTAACGCAACAATTATTGGGAAGAGTTAGGGATTTGTCAGCAGCATCTGCAAATTCAGATGGGGGACTTTTTGCTGCAGATGAGAGGCCACCACATTATTGATATAGTGTGGTGGTATTAGCTATCTTGGTTTGCATGTGCAAGCGCTTTTGCACATGTAAATGATAAACGCCAATTTTTTACGCCTGTAAAATTTCCTTAGCTTTTTCAAAGGCGGCTCTAAAGTCTATATAGACAGGTTTATCACCTGTCAACATAGAGCTTAGCAATGCATGTTGTACTTTATACTTAATATTTCCTACTGCTAAGGGCCCAATAGAAACTGTATTTTCAGTACCTGGTAAAGGTACACCAAAATCATTCATTTGCACGCCTGCAATACCAGCAGGTGGCACTGCGTTCACATCACCTACCACTTTTAGCTGCTTGGCATGACCCAGTACTTCGGTACTTAATATTTGAATACCTGCTTTAGCAGTACAAAAAACGAGATCAATATCAGCAAGCAATGCAATTTTATCTTCGTCATAAGTTGCTGCAGTACCAGTGAGCTCACTAGCAAAGCGACGGTTATATTCAGCTGCTAAGCTGGAGGCTGTGTCAGCAGAAATATGATCGACTAAAATAGTTTCTGCGCCTGCTAATGATGCGATAACCCCCGTTGCAATCCCAACAGGGCCAGTACCACCAAATACTAATGCTTTGCAGTCTTTTAGTTCTTTATTATGTTTAGCCTTAAGTTCTTTTTCTACACAGGCAACTAAAGCAGCAGCAGTTGTAAAGGCACCACTAGGGTCTGCAAACACGGATACTTCGAATGGAGGTACCATAGCTTGTTTGCTGGCATTTAGCATATCAACAGCTAGCCCAATATCACGACCACCCAGAAAAATACCAGTACGTTTAACGCCTTTAGGGCCGCGCGAGAAAATAACATCTTGAGTGAGTCTGTGCATACTGTCCAGCTTCACATTTGAATAAGGTATAAGTAGATCAAAATCACAGTCTACGGCCATATTGATATCAAATGGACTGTTATTTTGCATGGGGTCAAACATGTGCAATACGCTTCTTTTGGACATAAGGTAGCCTTATTTTTATGGTAAGTACTGCAAAGCAGTGCGTTTTTGGATTATGTAAACAATAGGTTATTTAGATGCTAGTATATATGCGCGAGCTGCAGCAAAAGCATGTTCAAAATGTAAGAAAATGTGCTTATCTTCATCTATCATGCTTTTTAAGAGTTTGCTTTGCACTTGGTATTTGACATTACCGATAGCTAAAGCACCGACACCGAGTGCGCCGCTTTTAGAGCCTGCTATTGCTTTGCCGTTATCAAAGGCATCAAGACCAGCAACGCCAGAAGGTGGGACGGCATTGACATCGGCAGCAACTTTTAATTGAGGTGCGGCACTGATAAGTTCAGCACTCAATAGTTCAATGCCTGCAGCACCTGTAGCAAAAACAACATCCGCGGTTGTTAAATAATATGCTTTATCTATATCAGCACCCGCGGTGATAGTAATTTTACCTGCGCCAAATTCTTTGCTACACATATCTGCTATGCGTTGTGCCTTTTCTAATTGCCTGCCTATTATTCTAACATTGGCTCCAGCTTGCGCTGCTAATACTGCAGCTACTTGACCTACTGGCCCCGTACCACCTAAAGCAAGCACGGTTTTACCTTCTAAGCCTGTATTAAATTTGGTTTTTAGTTCATCTTCAACGACGGCAACCATTGCAGCTGCAGTGGTAAAAGCACCACTTGGATCTGCAAACACAGATACCTCAAAAGGTGTGAACATTGAGTTTTTCGCTGATTTAAGCATGTCCATTGCTTGTTTGGTGTCACGGCCGCCAATAAAAATTCCAGTATTTTTTAGGCCTTTAGGGCTGCGAGAAAAAATGACATCTTGCACAAGTCCTTGTACTTCACTCGGTTCAACATTAATATAAGGGATGGCGGATACCCAACCTGCATCAACGGCCATATTGACATCAAATGGACTAAGATTTTTTGCTGTCGTCAGCATATGTAAGATAAAAGGTTTAGACATAATGATCTCTGAAATCGGTGGATTAATATTAAAATCAATTTAACCAGTATAAAATAAAAACATGCATAATGCACAGTATTAACAGATTGTTGTGTTCAAATTCTGGTAAAAGTGTATTATGACGGGTTGAATATAAAGTTTTGGAGTCTATAGTAAATGCATAATGTTACTTTAATTAAAGGGGATGGTATTGGTCCATCCATTATGGAAGTTGCAGTAAAAATTATTGATGCGACGGGTGTCAAAATCAATTGGGAAGAAGCTGATGCAGGCATGTCGGCTTATGATAAATTTGGTACACCGATTCCTGATGAAACATTAGCATCTATTGATAAAAATAGAGTTGCCTTTAAAGGCCCATTAACCACTCCTGTTGGTAAAGGTTTTAGAAGTATCAATGTTGCATTGCGTCAAAAATATGATTTGTATGCGAATATTCGCCCAGCAAAATCATGGAAAGGTGCGCAAAGTAAATTCGAAGATATTGATATTGTGGTGGTGAGAGAAAATACAGAAGGGCTCTATATGGGCTTGGAACATTATTTAACCAGAGAGCAAGATATTGCAGAAAGTATAGCGGTTATTACCCGTAAAGGTTCGGAGCGCATTGTTGAATATGCTTTTAAATACGCACAAGATAATGGTCGTAAAAAAGTAACAGTTTGTCATAAAGCTAATATTCTAAAATATACTTCAGGCTTATTTTTGGATGTGGCGCGTGACGTTGCCGAGCGTTACCCAGATATTGAATTTGATGAAAAAATTATTGATGCAGCATGTATGCATATGGTGATGGATCCACATCAATTTGATGTAGTGGTGACCACTAATATGTTTGGCGATATTTTGTCAGATTTAACCGCTGGTTTAGTGGGTGGCTTAGGCTTGATTCCAGGTGCAAACATTGGTGAAGATGCGGCATTATTTGAAGCGGTGCATGGTAGTGCACCAGATATTGAAGGTAAAAATTTAGCAAACCCAGCAGCAGTTATTATGGCGGGTGTGATGATGTTGCACCATTTAGATGAGCCAGATGCCGCTAATCGTATTCAAGCAGCATTAGAAAAGGTGATTGATGAGAGTGAATTTGTCACTCCAGATTTAAACCCTAATTCTAAAGCAGGAACGATTGAAATGGGCGAAGCAATTATTGCTGCTCTATAATTAGGCACCTGGAAACACACATCATCCATCTTTACTAGTTTTTTTGTCCGTC
>CAZXJK010000106.1:0-8939 GCA_964640895.1 uncultured Methylomonas sp. | reverse complement strand
CGACATGCACCTAAGGTTTTGCTACCCACGTCGAAGCCAGGTCGTCCCCTTTGGAGAGTCTATTATAATGTATTTAATAAAAAAGTGACTATATAAATTAAATATTTTGAAAAACTGGCCGATTAGACATTTTATAATGTAATAAAATGCCATACTATATACTTAATACCATGAATTTTAACTCCGGATTCATTTCAGCAAAATTATGAAAAATAAGATAGTAGCAACGGGTAAAGAACGAGTTATGACGGCTGATGAGTTTATTGTGTCGAAAACGGATGCAACAGGTCGACTGACATATTGTAATCGTATTTTTATAGATTATGCGGGGTATACTGAGCTTGAGCTGTTAGGGAAGCAACACAATATAGTGCGGCACCCTGAGATGCCTCGTTCTGTGTTTAATTTACTTTGGTCTACAGTAAAGTCGGGCAATGAGTTTTTTGGCTATGTAAAAAATATTGCAAAAGATGGTTCTTTTTATTGGGTCTTTGCAAATGTTACCCCTAGCTATTCCACAAGAGCAGGAGCACCAGAAATTTTGGGCTATTTTTCGGTAAGACGCAAGCCTGATCCCGCTAAACTTAGAATTATTGAGCAGTTATATAAAGAGATGTACATGGCAGAGCAGCAAGCGGGGGCGCGTGATGCTGTTGGGGCAGGTACAGACGTGCTAATGAATAGGGTTAATGCAACAGGAAAAAGCTATCGTGAATTCATTCTTTCGATTTAATAGTAAAAATACGGTTTTTATCCTTTTTGGTATTCAATGTTTATTATTAATTGAGTCTATTTTCAATAAAGGCATAGAGCCATCCCATATCGGTGCTACTGTTGTTGCCATCATTGTTATGTGGTTATTTTTTAAGCAGTCTGATAAAGAGCTGCATATTATCAAGTCAATGTTTAAATTGACTAGGGAAATTTATAAAGGGCGTTTGGAATATCGGATTACTAAAATAGACCCATATTCAGAACTAGGCCCCATTGCGTGGAATCTAAATGAGGCCTTAGATCAGATTGAGACTTATATGCGTGAAGTGAATACTTGTTTTCAATCGGCAGAGAGTTTTGCTTTTTATCGTAAGGCACAAAAAGAAGGGATTAATGGTGCTTTTGCCGAGGGGCTTAAGAAAATTGATGTGTCACTAGGGATGATGCAGGAAAACCATGCAAAGTCTGTGCGTGATGAGTTATTTTCGCAATTAGGGAAAATGAAAACTGAAAATTTATTGACAGGATTACATCAGGCTCAAAATGATTTAACCGATATTGCCGAGCAAATGCAGCAAGTTGAAAGTATTAGTAAAGAGTCTTCAGATATTTCTTCTGCTAGTCAGTCATCTTTAGGCGTGGTCATTAATCAGTTAACGCAGATTGTTGCAAAAATTGATTCGATGAAGCAGTCATCCCTTGAGCTGAGTCAAAGTAGCAAGGAAATTACTGATGTTACCTCATTGATTACAAAAATAGCAGATCAAACTAATTTATTGGCTTTAAATGCGGCGATTGAGGCAGCTAGAGCAGGTGAACATGGGCGAGGTTTTGCTGTGGTCGCAGATGAGGTACGTACGCTGGCAGAAAATACTAAGTCGGCAACAGCAAAAATTAATACAACCATAGCAAAATTTGTGCAAGCAACTAAGGTGATTGTGGAAGAAACTGAGAATATGGCGAGTATGACCGATGACTCGAAAGTTGCCATTAGCGAGTTTGAAATAAATATTTCTAAAGTATCGGATATTTCTATTCAAACGTATGCCAAAGTAAATGTAACGCAAATGATCAGTGAAATTTCTTTGGAAAAAGTACATCAAATGATTTATGTACAGCAGGGCTATCGAGCAATAGAGACTGGTGCTGACTCTGAAGCGGCGAGAGTAGTTGGGACTGATCATAACAGTTGTAATGTGGGGCAATGGTTAACAGGGGCAGGCAGGATGCAGTATAGTCATTTACCTGCCTTTGCTGAGATTCACTACCCGCATGAAGTCGTGCATAAATGTATGGATCTGGCTATCCATTATTTGGCACAACCTTGGCAAGCAGATAGAAGTATTCAGGCACAAATTATAGATAATTTTAAAGCCATTGAGTCAAATAGTTTATTGATGACGGAAAAATTTGATTTGTTGTTGCAACAAAAACAAACCTATGAAGGGGGGACTTCTGACGTGGAAGGTGAAGTTGATTTATTTTAAATAATGGATAATATTTTAGTTTTTGGCTATGGCAATTTGAGTCGTGGTGATGATGCATTAGGGCCTTTTCTGCTTGAATATATTGAACAAAATATTCAACTGGTAGGGTTAGAAATTATGACCGATTTTCAATTACAGATTGAACATGCTTTAGATTTGGAAGGTCGGCAGTTGGTTTTGTTTATTGATGCATCGGTTGCCTGTAAATCTGCTTATGCATTGAGTCAGCTTCGTCCTAAAAAAGATAAAAGTTATACCACGCATGCGATGAGCCCTGCAGCGGTACTCTCTGTTTATCAAAATATCATGCATAAAGAGCCACCGCCATGCTTTTTATTAAGTGTGCAGGCTTTTGATTTTGAATTAGGTGCTGATCTCAGTGAGCGATCTGCGGAGAATTTAATACTTGCCACAGGCTTTATCAATAAGTTATTTAATAAACCTGAACTATCGGTTTGGCAGGCACTATCGGCTGGATGAGCTTAAACGTACTCAATATACTTCCTCGTCTATATGCTAAAATAAGCCTTTAAAAAGCAACACCACCCACCAGCCCTATGCAGCCCAAATTTATCCATTTACGCCTCCATTCTGAATACTCTCTCGTAGATGGAGTGGTGAAAGTAAAACCATTGATAAATCAATTGGTTGAATTGGATATGCCAGCGGTTGCCATTACGGATCAATCCAATCTATTTGCTCTAGTTAAATTTTATCGTGCGGCATTAGGTAAAGGGGTTAAACCCATTGCTGGCTCCGATGTTTTAATATTTAACCCTGCTGATGCAACACAACCCTATAGACTTACTTTATTAGCTAAAGATAATATTGGCTACGTGACCTTGACCGAGCTTATATCTAAAGCTTATCAAGAAGGGCAACATTTAGGTATTCCTATGATACGTCGGGAATGGATGGAGCAAAACAATGCGGGTTTGATTGCTTTATCGGGTGGCATGGAAGGTGATATTGGCCTGACTTTATTAGCCCAAGATACTAGCCCTGCTAAACAGCAAGCTCAATATTGGAGCGAGTTATTTCCAGAATGCTTTTATCTGGAATTATGCAGAGTAGGTAAACGCCAGGAAGAAACTTATATTGCCAATGCGGTGCAATTAGCGGCAGAGTTAGATTTACCTGTGGTCGCTACCAATAATGTACGTTTTTTAAAAACAGAAAACTTTGCAGCACATGAGGTGCGCGTGTGTATTAATCAGGGTAGGGTGATTGATGATTCCCGCCGGCCGAAAGATTATACGCCACAGCAATATTTACGTAGTACCGAAGAAATGTTGGCTCTGTTTGCAGATATTCCTGAAGCTTTGGCTAATACCGTTGAGATTGCCAAGCGTTGCAATATTAGCCTGACTCTTGGCAAGAACTTTTTACCTGATTTCCCTGTGCCAGAAGGCATGTCTTTAGATGAATTATTTATTGATGAATCCAAAAAAGGTTTAAATAAGCGTTTAGAGAAATATCCAGCGATAGGGTGTGGTACGTTAGCAGAGAATAGGGTGGCTTACGATAAACGCCTGAAGATGGAACTGGATATTATCATACAAATGGGGTTTCCTGGCTATTTTATGATTGTGGCCGATTTTATTCAATGGGCTAAAGATAATTTGATTCCAGTTGGCCCTGGGCGTGGATCGGGAGCGGGGTCATTAGTAGCCTATGTTTTGAATATCACCGATTTAGACCCCATTGAATTTGATTTATTATTCGAGCGTTTTTTAAACCCAGAACGGGTTTCCATGCCTGATTTTGATGTCGATTTCTGTATGGATCGACGTGATGAAGTCATTGATTATGTCGCGCGCAATTATGGGCGTGATAAGGTTTCCCAAATTATTACTTATGGTTCGATGGCCGCAAAAGCGGTGATTCGTGATGTGGGTCGGGTGATGAGTCATCCGTATAGTTTTGTCGATCGACTCTCCAAATTAGTGCCATTTGAAATTGGCATGACTTTGACTAAGGCACTTAAGGAAGTGCCTGAATTTCAAGATCTGTATGATAACGATCTTGAGGTGAAAACCTTGATGGACATGGCCTTGTCTTTAGAAGGCACAGTTAGGAATGCGGGTAAACATGCGGGTGGGGTGGTGATTGCACCGACTCGATTAACTGATTTTTCGCCCTTATATTGCGAGCAGGGGGGCGGCAATTTAGTTACCCAGTTCGATAAAGATGATGTTGAGGCGGTGGGCTTAGTCAAGTTTGACTTTTTGGGCTTGCGTACCCTGACGATTATTGACTGGGCGCTGCAAACCATTAATAAAAAGCAGGCAGAGTTGGGTGAGCCGCTGATAGATATTACCCAGATTCCACGGGATGACGCAGCCTCTTATGAGCTATTAACCAACGCACAAACAACAGCGGTCTTCCAGTTAGAGTCCCGAGGTATGAAAGAGCTGATTAAGAAGCTCAAGCCAGATTGTTTTGATGACATTATTGCCTTGGTGGCTTTATTTCGTCCAGGGCCATTAGAATCAGGCATGGTGGATGACTATATTAATGTTAAGCATGGTGCTAAGGCTGAATATGCACATCCTGTATTGGTGCCAGTACTGGAGCCAACTAATGGGGTTATTTTATACCAAGAACAAGTCATGCAAATTGCCCGAGAAATGGGGGGCTATACCCTAGGTGGCGCAGATTTATTGCGCCGTGCTATGGGGAAAAAGAAAGTGGAAGAAATGGCGCAACAGCGGGCTATTTTTACCAAGGGTGCAGTAGATGGAGGGATAGACGAAGATATTGCTACCTATGTATTTGATTTGATGGAAAAGTTTGCGGGGTATGGTTTTAATAAATCGCATTCTGCTGCCTATGCACTGGTTGCTTATCAAACAGCTTGGCTGAAAGCGCATTATCCTGCCGCGTTTATGGCGGCAGTATTATCCTCTGATTTGGATAATACCGATAAAATTGTCATTTTAATTGATGAATGTCAAAACATGAAATTGCCGGTGATTCCACCTAATATCAATATCTCTAATTATCAATTTACCGTTAATGATAAATATGAAATTGTTTATGGTATTGGGGCTATTAAGGGTGTTGGTGAAGCAGCGATTGAAGACTTGCTGAAAGAGCGTGAAAAAAATGGCGAGTTTAAAGGCTTATATGATTTGTGCAAGCGGGTTGACTTGCGCAAGGTGAATCGGCGAGTATTTGAAGCTTTGATTCGTGCGGGAGCTTTTGATACCTTTAATGAAAATCGAGCCAGCCATCTTGCTGAATTACCCACAGCTTTAAAAGTCGCTGAACGGCATGTAAAAATGGCAGCAGTCGGGCAAAATGATTTGTTTGGCTTGGCAGTTAATGCAGAAAGCCGTGAAGATGAAATTAAGGACTATTCGCATAATGTACCTGTTTGGCCTGAAAAAGAACGCTTGGCACTGGAGAAACTGGCTTTAGGGGTGTTTTTAACTGGACACCCAATTGATCAATATCGCGTTGAATTAAACAATATTGTCAGTGGAAGCTTAGCCAGTAATTTAGCCAATATTGAAAAAAGTCGCGGCAAAATTGAAGTGCGCTTGGCAGGTATTTTAGTGGGGGTAAGAACCCGCCTAGATCGTAAAGGCCAAACCATGGCTTTTTTGACCTTGGATGATAAAGGCTCCCGCATGGATGTCACCATTTATGCGGAGAAATTTACCGTTTTTAAAGATATTTGAGTGCGGATGAAGTACTGATTGTTGAAGCTACTGCGCAGCTCAATGGTTATTCAGGGATGTTAAGTATTATTGCAGATAAAGTCTTTACCATGGAGCAAGCGCGCGAAGATTATGCACGTTGTTTAATGTTGGAATGGGATAGCAATACCTTAGCTGAGAAACCGCAGGACTTTATGTCGAATTTGCAGGAAGTCATTCAGCCTTTTGCGGGGGGGCGCTGTATGTTGGTGGTTAACTATCAATCGGCAACCGAGAAAGCCAGTGTACAATTAGGTGATGCTTGGCGTGTGCACCCAACTGATGAATTGATGGATCGCTTGCAACGTGTCTTTACACAAACTGATGCAGTACATGTTAAGTACCGATAAGTTAACCCATATAGAAGCATGTCCTGAATGCGATTTGCTGATTGATACGACGGGGCAAGTTAAAGAGGGCTATGTCAGCCAATGTCCACGTTGTTTCGGTGTATTGGAGCACCCGCAGCGATTGTCGATTAAAAAGAACTTTATTTGTGTGCTGACGGGCTTGGTATTTTATTTTCCTGCTGTTTTTTTACCCATTTTAAAATTTACCATGCTGGGTAATACTGAAGCCATGTCGATCATCAATTGTGTGCAAACACTGCTGACGACAGCAAATTACGGTATTGCGCTGATTATATTTTTTACCTTAATGGTAGTGCCTTTAGTGAAAATGGTGCTGATTATTTTTGTGACTACAAGTCTGTATTACCACGTTAAAACACACTTCTTGGCAATAAGCTTTCGTTGGTATAACAGCTTAAATGCGTGGGGCATGTTGGATATTTTTTTATTGGGAGTATTGGTGTCGGCGATTAAGTTAACCAAAGATGCTGAGTTGGAACCTGGCTTAGGTTTATATGCTTTTGTGATTTTGTTATTAACCAGTTCATTACAAGCACAATTAATCAATAAAAAACTACTGTGGAATTTAATTGAACGTCATGGAAAATAAGCCACTGTCTGCTTTACAGCAAGGTTATCTTTGTTGTCGCAGCTGCCATAAAGTCATCCCGCAAAAGGAAAAAACTATGGTGCGCTGTCCCCGTTGCCATAGTAAAGTTTACCCCAGAATTCCGCACAGCTTTGCGCAAAGTTGGGCTTTATTGATCAGTGGCTTTATTTTGTATATTCCAGCCAATATTTTACCGATAATGACTTTATATAAAGGTGGTGCCATACGTACTGATACCATTATGTCAGGGATTATTCATTTGATGAATATAGGGATGACCCCGATTGCCATTATCGTGTTTATCGCCAGCATTTTAGTGCCATTGCTAAAAATGTTGGCTTTGGCAATGATTTTGTTGGCCGTGCAATGTAAACGGCAATGTAATGTTTGTGTGCGTACTAAACTGTATCGGGTTGTTGAATTTGTAGGCCGTTGGTCGATGTTGGATATTTTTGTGATGAGTATTTTATTAGCTATTGTGAAATTTAATAATATGGCTTCAGTAGAGATTGAGCCTGCAGCATGGATATTTGCCTGCGTGGTGATCTTGACCATGTTGGCAGCAAAGCGTTTTGACTCCAGACTCATTTGGGATGAAATTAATGAATACCAGTAAGCCGATTGTTACCCGAAAAACTTGGCTCTCAGGCATTTGGTTATTACCTTTATTATCTGCACTCATCGGTGGCTGGGTGCTCTATCAAAGTATGGTGGAAAAAGGTGTAGAAATTACCATTATTTTTGAAGATGCTGGCGGTATTCGAGAAGGCAAAACCTCTATTATTTATAAAGGTGTGCGTATTGGTGTCGTGACGGAAGTCCTGATGAGTAATAACCTGCAACAGGTTAAAGTCATTGCCGAAGTACAAAGGGCTGCTGTGGAAGGCTTGCGTGCACAGACTGGTTTTTGGCTGGTAAAGCCTAAAGTCTCTATTACCGAAATAACGGGCTTAGACACCATTATGTCGGGTAACTATATTCAGATGCACCCTGGTGGTGGGGCGGAACAAAGGAAATTTATTGCACTAAGCAAGCCGCCAGTACTGGATGATACGGAAGGTTTGCATATTGATTTATTTGCTGACCACTTGGGTTCAATAGCGCGTGGGTCTAAAGTTTATTTCCGTGAAATTCCTGTTGGCGAAGTGCTGGATTATGAATTAGCTGAAGCTCAAAATGGCGTGATTATTAAAGTCATTATTGAACAACGTTATACGCATTTGGTTAAAAATTCTTCGCGCTTTTGGAATGCCAGTGGTTTATCCATTAAAGCAGATTTAAGTGGTTTCTCCATGCATACTGAGTCATTGGCCGCTTTAATTGCAGGCGGTATTGCTTTTTATACCCCAGAAACGGATGCTGATGCACAAGTGGAGCAAGGTACTCGCTTTAAGTTGCACAGCGATTTTGATAGTGCCAAAGTGGGTATTGCAGCAAAAATTAGTTTTGAATCGGCGATTGGTTTAGAAGAAGGCGTGACCGAAGTTAAATATGATGCTTTTAAGATCGGGATTGTTAAAAAAATAAGGTATAAGAAAACGGGTAAAAATGTTGTTGCCGATGTGGTGTTTGATCCAAGAGCGGAAGAATTACTAAAGACGGGTACCAAGTTTTGGTTAGATAAACCTAAGTTTTCTTTAACTGATTTTTCTGGACTGAAATCGATATTGCAGGGCAGCCATATCCGCATGCAAGTAGGCTCAGGTACATCGACTAGGGAGTTTAAGGCCTTAAATAAACCGCCCTTAATGTCGGTGGGTGATAAAGGGGTACATTTGGTATTAAAAGCTAATACCTTAGGCTCGATAGAGTATGCCAGCCCTATTTTGTATAAAAAGATACAAGTTGGGCAAGTGCATGACTTTAAACTCGATAAAAAGGGTGAGTATGTCTTAATTGATATTTATATCACCGAACGTTATGCGCATTTGGTTGCAGAAAATTCACGTTTTTGGAATACCAGTGGTGTGCAAGTGACACTGGGTACTGCAGGTATGGATATCAAGGCCGGTTCCATGGGCACCATCCTCAATGGCGGCATAGAATTTATTACCCCGCAACTTAGTGATAAAAA
>CAZXJK010000105.1:0-8976 GCA_964640895.1 uncultured Methylomonas sp. | reverse complement strand
GACTAAAAATCATCACTTCGCTAAGCTCCGTTTCCCTGATTTTCAGCGAATGAATGCGATTACGCCCTGCATCTTTAGCAACATAACAAGCCGAATCCGCTGCACTTAGTATTTCAGCCGCTTTGATTTCGGCACCAGTAATCTTTGCGATACCAATACTGACCCCAATTTTAAACGTATTAATTTGCCAAGCAAAACGAAAATCTGCAATAGCTTGGCGTAAATTATTCGCAATCAAATAGGCTCGCTCTGAATCACAAGATTCAAGTAAAACTCCGAACTCATCGCCTCCTAAACGCGCAAATAAATCTGTTTTGCGTAAATGCTCTTGCATTAAATGCGCAACCTGCTTTAATAATTCATATAGCCATTCCTTAAGTACCCAAGCACAATTACTTTAACATTTTACTTGTCTTTTTTTCCATCTTCCGCGTTGCATAAATAGTTACGTAGCCAGCTATGCGCCTCGAAGATGAAAAAAAATCCTACGTAAAATTAGTTATATTAATTATGCTTGGGTACTTATCTATTCCAATAATGACTGTGCGAAGCTCGATAATTCTCAATACTCACCTTTCCATCTACAAATTTCACAGTAATAGCACCTTGCTCCCCTGTTACCAAAAACGGCACTTTATTTTGTGCATACCTAGCTAACACTTCTGCGTGTGGAAATCTAAAACGATTAGGTATCGCTGCTGGAATGAGAATTATACTCGGCTTAACCTTTTCTAAAAACGTCATATTAGAAGAAGTTTTGCTACCATGGTGAGGTGCAATTAATACATCAGCCTGTATAGAAACATCACTTGCTATTAAGTATACCTCTGCCGCCTGCTCAATATCACCTGTTAATAAATAACTGCCTTGCTGCGTCTCAATATGCACTACACAAGAATTATCATTTTCATTGTTAAATGCCTGCTTAGGTGGCGATAATATACGAAAAATAACCTGATCCCATCGCCAGTGCTGTCCTGTATGACAAGCTATTGGATTATATGCTTGCAACAGTTCTGGCACACTGGTTAACACTTGCCGTGTTGGCATATTCTGTAATACCGACTCAGCACCGCCTATATGATCATTATCACCATGACTAATAATCAAACTATCTAAATGCGTAATTCCTTGATAATGCAAAAAGGGTAGCACTACATTTCTACCCATATCAAATTCTTCAGAAAACTTTGCGCCTGTATCAAATAGTAAAGTATGCTCAGCAGTTTGCACAACAACAGCCAAACCTTGCCCCACATCCAATAGCACTATACTCGCTTCACCTACTGGCGGTCGCTTTTCATTGACGACCATAAACAACGGCATTAGCAATAACAAACCTAAATAACGCCCTGGAATACCTTTCGGTGCTAACAACAATAACACCCCAAAAAGAGCAACAAATGTTTTCCATAATTCTGGCTGGGGGCGCACAATACTAGCAGACGGAAAATCAACCAAAACCAATAAGACCTGCCATAGAGCCTGCAAAGAAAAATCTACTAATTGCAATATTAGGAGCGCAAACTCAGGTAACAAGGGCAAAATTAATAGTGCCAATAACGCCAAAGGCACGATAATGAAGCTTATCACAGGCACTGCAATAATATTAGCAACAGGTGTGATCAACGACACACTTTGAAAAAATAAAAGTAAAATTGGCATTAAACTCAAGCCGATCACGGCATGCAATTTGATACTCTTTAGCCAACGATTACCCTGCCCTAAGCGTGCGGATACAGTATAGATAATAAAAAATACAGCCAAAAAAGACAGATAAAAACCAGCAGAAAGCACTACCAACGGATCAAATAGCAATACGACCAATAAGGCAATGGCAAAAACATTAAGTGCTTGCACATGCCTGCGCAATAACGTTGCGACAACCAGCACCGCCAACATCACCAGCGCACGTTGTGTTGGCACCGAAAATCCAGCTAATGCTGCATAAATAAACGCCGCCACAAATGAAAAAACAGCCGCTACTTGTGGGGCGCAATACTTGTAGCTTGGCACTCTTAACCAGCAGTAAAATGCCAACCAATACGCCATACTAGCAACTAACCCTATATGTAAGCCGGAAATCGCCATCAAATGATTGGTACCACTATCAGACAGTACTTGCCACTGCTGTCTAGAAATCAAACTTTTATCCGCCAAAGTCAATGCTTTAATTAAAGCCAAACTATCAGGGCTTAACGCCTGTCGACTTAATAGCTCAGTCAAATATTGTCGCCAGACAGAAATATTCAACATTTTCGATGACTCTGCTAATAACTTAGCCTTTGCTTCTTGGCGTACATAGCCAGTCGCACCAATATCATTCTGGAATAACCACTTTTCATAATCAAAGCTACCAGGATTTAAACTACCGTGGGGCAATTTTAATTTAACAATAAATTGCCAGTGCTGGCCTGCTCTCATTTTCTGTTTGGGATAATACCAACTTAAACGCATTTTATCGGGTAACTGCACTTCAGCCTGAGTGACCTTAAAATCAAAACGGACACGACGCGCGCTATAATTAGGCAAACCACTGACAATACCTTGTATCAAAAACTCCTGGCCTTGTAACTCTGGCTTTAAAACATTATCCAAGTGCTGATACGCTATGGTACTTGTCCATATAACGCCTAAAAAGACATATACAATACGCCGAAACTTATAGTAGGCCAAAACCAATACTACTGCCAATAAGAAAGCGAGCATAAGCGGGCTAGGCAGCACACTCCATTGCTGCACAAGCCAGCAACCTGCTCCGAAAGCCAACACAGAGACTAGCATTTCTTCACGCGCACCTATCTACAAAAAACACTCGATATCCTCCTCAAAAATCATGTTTTGCATAACGAAATACCCTACGCGTAGCCTTTAAAATCTGCTAAAATTAGGCTTTATTACCTTGAATAGATAATAGCAGTCATGCCAAAAAAGCTTTTAAAAAAATATATTCCATCTGCAGAATCAATTAAAGAAAATAAGAACCTTAAATTTTTAGGTGACAAGTTACACGATCCTAACCTTTGGCACCTCAACAGACGCTCAGTTTCAGCTGCATTTGCTATCGGATTGTTTGCTGCATGGATACCAACCCCTGGCCAAATGGCAATAGCTGCCATGTTTGCGCTTTATTTTCGAGCCAACCTTCCAATATCAGTGGCATTAGTCTGGATTACTAACCCACTTACCATGCCACCGATGTTTTATTTCGCTTATCTGGTGGGCTTATGGTCATTAGGGCAACCCGCCCCCTCTGCCGACTTTATTTTTTCTGCTGAAAGCATTATGGCCAGTCTAGGTGAGATAGGTGGGCCATTTTTATTCGGTTGCTTAATCTTAGGTGTTATTTCTTCGATTGTCGGCTATTTTGGCATACGTTTCTATTGGCGCTGGCATGTTATTAAGCAGTGGGGACAGAGGGCGCATCGCTAATCAACTGTGAGCTTATCCCTCAGTAATATATCAGTATTGTACGAGGTGGGGCGCAGGCTTTAGCCTGCGTCCCACGTTATCGTTTATTTAAGAGACGAAATATAAAGCCTCATAAAACTACGCAACAATCAGGCCGTCAGCCATATGCAACACCCTATCCATACGCCCCGCCAAATCTGGATCATGCGTGACAATCAAAAAACTAATCTTTAATTCTTGATTTAATTCCAACATCAACTGATAAATACTCTCAGCTGTTTTACTGTCCAAATTCCCCGTTGGCTCATCTGCCAAAATACATTTAGGCTTATTAATTAAGGCTCGGGCAATCGCAACACGCTGTCTTTCACCACCTGATAATTCACCTGGTTTATGCTTAATTCGATGCACCAAGCCAACACGCTCTAAAATTTCTTCAGCGCGTAATTTCGCCTCCGAAATAGAACAACCACCAATCAAAGCTGGCATAGCCACATTTTCCAAAACAGTGAACTCGCCTAATAGGTGATGAAACTGATAAATAAAGCCTAATGAACTATTCCTCAATCGAGAAAGTTTGGCTTGCCGTACTTTATTTAAATTCACTCCCGCTAAAATCACTTCACCACTGGTTGGTTTGTCCAAACCTCCCAATAAATGCAATAAAGTACTTTTCCCAGAACCCGATGTCCCCATAATAGCGACACGTTCACCTTCTTCAACTGAGAAATCAACTCCTTTCAAGACTTCCACATCTAAAGCACCTTGCTTAAAACGCTTAGTTAACTGTTTACATTGTAATATTACTGGCCTATTCATAACGCAATACCTCCGCAGGATTGACACGCGAAGCCTGCCAAGCAGGATATATAGTTGCTAGTAAAGAAAGCGAAAATGCAATAATTGCAATAGTATAAACATCAGCCCAAACTAATTTCGAAGGTAGACTGCTAATATAATAAACATCAGCTGCCATAAAGTTTACTTCAAAAAATTTCTCAATTGCTGGCACAATAGTTTCCACATTCAATGCCAATAACACACCGCAGACTGTTCCAATTGCCGTACCGATCAAGCCGATAATGGCACCTAAGGTAATAAAAATCCACATGACCGACATTGGGGTTAAGCCTTGAGTTTTTAAGATGGCAATATCACCCCGCTTATCAGTCACCACCATCACCAAAGTCGAGACAATATTAAACGCCGCTACCGCAACAATTAATAATAAAATAATAAACATCACCCGTTTTTCAGTTTTAATTGCTCGAAAAAAGTTACTATGCGCCTTAGTCCAATCACTCACATAATATTGCCCACGTAATTCACGCGCCATTTTATAAGTAATTTCAGGTGCATTAAATAAGTCATCTAATTTTAAACGTAAACCTGAAACATCATTATCTAAACGAAATAATTTTTTCGCATCGGCAATATGAATAATCGCCATATTGCGATCATATTCATACATACCCACCTTAAAAATACCACTGACCGTAAACCGGCGTAGTCGTGGAATAATGCCAGCAGGAGTGGAGTTGACTTGCGGGCTAATAACAGTAATTTTATCACCCACCATTGCACCTAAGTAGGTTGCTAATTCGGCTCCCAACACAATTTGATATTTGCCTGCTTGTAAATCCGTTAATGCTCCCGTCTGCATCTTGGCACCTACTTCAGACACTGCACCCTCTTCATTTGGCAAAACACCACGTAACAATGTTCCGCTAACACGACGGCCTGCATTGATCATTACTTGGCCTTTGACAAAGGGCGCAACACCTTCTATATGCGGGTAATCTTTAACACGTTCTTTTAATTCTTGCCAATCATCAAGTCGACCACCTCGCCCTGAAATGGTTGCATGTGCAGTCATCCCTAAAATACGTTGACGTAATTCGGCTTCAAAACCATTCATAACAGATAAAACTGTTATTAAAGCCGTGACACCTAAAGCGATTCCTAAAACGGAAGTCAGAGTAATAAAAGAAATAAATTGGGTACGCCGTTTGGCACGCGTATAGCGTAACCCAATGTACAGAGTAAGGGGTTTAAACATAAAATAGAAATATAATTATCTAAAGAAAGTGGCTATTGCTACTACACTACAAAATGAAAATGTAATCATAACTGCTTATTGGCAGCTTGAGCATAAACCATAAAGATACAAACTATGATCAGTTAATTCATAGCCTAGTTGTTCTGCAATTTTATTTTGTCGATCTTCAATGATGTCATCAGTAAATTCATCAACTTTGCCACACTTAACACAGACCACATGATCATGGTGCTTGCCTTTATTAAGCTCAAAAACCGAGTTCCCTCCTTCAAAATGGTGCCTGACCACTAATCCTGCCGCCTCAAATTGGGTTAATACTCGATAGATAGTGGCTAAACCAATTTCTTCATTTTCACTTAATAAAACCTTATAGACTTGCTCAGCACTCAAATGACGTGCGCCAGTGTCACGTTCCATAATCTCCAGAATTTTTACGCGTGGCAAAGTGACTTTTAAACCCGCATCTCTTAACTCTTGAGTTTCCACTCATTTTCTCCTTACAATCCCAATACTTCAAAAAAAAGCATCTCACAACTGCATATTGTAAAGCTTTTCAGACAAAACAAGAATAAACCAAGTAAAATAGTTAATATCTGATTTTAGTTTTCGAATGTCTTTGCAAGCATCATTTCTTTAAAAGTAAATGTTTTGCCTACAAATACTCATCTAACAAATTGCTTAATTGTCCAAACATGCTCCACATACTCCGTTTTTTAAGCGTCATTGTTCCATTAACTTGCCTATCGGCCTGCTCTACCCTTGCTGTAGATGTGCCGCTGGTCTATAAGATTGATATTGACCAAGGTAATGTTATCGATCAAGACATGGTTAACCAACTACGCCCCAACATGACCAAGCGGCAAGTTATTTATATCTTGGGGTCACCCTTATTAGTTGACCCATTTAATACTAATCGCTGGGATTATATTTATTCTGTCCAACTTGGCAAAGAAGATAGATACCAAGAGCGTATCGCTCTAATCTTTTCTGGTGATAATTTAATTCGTATTAGCGGGGATTTGGCACCAGAAACGAATCCGGCACCACAGCCACCGAAAGACATAACAGTAGATGTACCTAAGCGGGAACTAAAGAAAACCCTGTATGAAATGATTGCCGGATTGTTTAGCTCAGGTGATTAAAAAAACAATAAAACAACAATACTCCAAGTTAAAAACGCACTAAAAACCACTCTGTCAATCCATTGTTTTTATTGAATAATTTTAGAGAAAATAGAGAACCCCAAATAATTGTATTAGCGCTTGCTAACCCAGAAAAAAAGGCGTATATATAAATCATACATTAAATTATATAAGGTTAATTTCCTAGTATTTTAATCAAGAATTTAATAA
Source organism: uncultured Methylomonas sp. (assembly GCA_964640895.1). Taxonomy (GTDB): domain Bacteria; phylum Pseudomonadota; class Gammaproteobacteria; order Methylococcales; family Methylomonadaceae; genus Methyloprofundus. The sequence goes on along the minus strand of CAZXJK010000105.1, from coordinate 2,154 downwards.
CAATATTAAGTTAATTTACACCCTTTCTTTAAATTCAAAGGGAACTTAATATTATAGATACAAGGATGCACATGAAATATAGCTGATTAGAGCTGTTTTATTAGTGCCTTTGGAACAAGACATTTTAATACGTTAACAACTACTAACCAACTCATGCGCATCTCTTTATGGAGGTGTGAAATGAAAGCGCTAAACCAAAAATATACAGTGCGTAACTTGGTTTTTACCTTATTGTTAGGTATGGGCTTAGTTTTTAGCAATGCACTCGCAACCGATGCAATATCTGATACTGCATCATTTTTCCGTTGGCATCAGCCAACCTTCGGATCTGCTTTTTTTCAAGAAGACCTAACATCTGATTTACTCGAAACCAGCGATGGCTCATATATTGCTGTGGGTGTTACCTATCAATCTGAAAATCATGCCGTTAGAATCAGATCCAATATCACTAAATTTCAAAAAAATGGTGCGATCCTCTGGAACAAGGCATTTGGCGTAACAGAAGGTCTGCGCAACTTTTCCTTTAATAAAGTGATTGAGCTAAGTAATGGAGACCTATTAGCGTTAGGCGTCACTAATGAGGATGTGGGGGTTGCAGCAAATGGTGCACAAGCTATGTTTATCGTCAGATTCGATAGCTTGGGCAACATTAAATGGCAAAAAGCATATGGACGCATGCGCACAGAAGATCCCATCGCACATATTGAAGCACTTTCCGCAACCGAGAGTGCAGGTGGCAACTTAAGCATTTTGGGACGCTACGCAAATTCATTTAACTATACCGATGAAGGTTGGCCTGTTTTTATTGAACTAAACTTGGATGCGTCTGGCAATCTACTCAATCACGCAATGATATCTGATGGCAATGATTCACATGCAGGCAATTTATTTATTCAGAAAACAACCGATGCAGATTATTTAATAGGTGCTCATTATTTTGTTTCTGGTTTTGCCTGGACGGGTGTGGTGACAAAATTAGATGCATTAGGTAATAAAGAATGGGGACATTACCTCGTTCCTAAAGACAACAATGACATCTCTGCCGCTGCCCAAAATATGGCGGCTATTGAACTTGATGATGGCTACCTTTTTACCGCTACCTCTTATATTGATGAAGTCAGCAAATTGTTTGTTTATAAGGTCAATTTTGCAGGAGAAATTTTGTGGCATAAAGTTATATCCAACCTTACCTTAAATAACCAAGTTTCAGGTGCAAATAGAAATTTACACCAAACCCAAGCAGATACCGTTTTGATCTCCGTGACTAATGGTTATTCCTCGATTGATTTCACTGTCATTAATATCAACCCTAGCAATGGCGAGGTGACATGGGTTAAATCTTATGGAAACAAAGCTGGCTTTGATCGAGAAGATGGCGGCAATAAAGCCTTCAGAATATTGCACACCACAGATAATCGTATTATAGGCGCAGGTCGTAATTTTCTAACAAAATTTCTTGGTAATGGTGATGTACCGTTTACTACCGAAGACTTTATGGCACAAGCTAGAACGGATTATGTTGTCCAAACCTCTACAGTTCAAAAAACTGACGCGGGCTTTTGGACAAAATTCACACCAGAATTTAGCATAACTGAAAAATCAGTGGATTATTTTCTATCAGGAGAGGCGACAGACCTATCTGTAGTAAGCGATACTCTAGATGTCATCGTCATACCTGACCCTATCAGTCTAGTCTCTCCCTCTGACTTTAGCTTTACCCTAGAAGCAGATATATTAACTTTGCAATGGGGAGCCGTTGAAGGTGCCACAGGATACCAATTATTATTAGGCACTAGTTCAGCTAACTACTCTAGTCCATTGGACTTAGGTAATGTTACTCAATTTGGCCCATTTGATGCAAGTTCCGCTCCACGAGGCAGTTATTATCTTGCTATCGAAGCTTATAATGAATCCGATACAACTGTTCCGTCGAATGAAGTCATCGTCACATTACGTGATCAAATGATGCCAGAAAATTTAGTATTCACCTTAGCGGGTGAAAACTTGACCTTAAACTGGAATAGCGTTGCCAATGCCAGTGGCTATAAATTGTATTTTGGTACCGTATCCGGTGAATATTTAGCTCACTTGGATTTAGGTAAGGCGCTTGGAAATAAATAAGCATCCAATATTTGGGCAGGATTTTTGTTTGTC
>CAZXJK010000104.1:0-9142 GCA_964640895.1 uncultured Methylomonas sp. | reverse complement strand
ATTTATGGAAATGACCCGGGCTTTACCTGATGTTGATGTGGTGATCATGCGTATGGAAAAAGTGCCTTATATTGACCAGTCAGGTATGTATGCGATTGAAGATGCAGTGATGGTATTGCAAGATAAGCATGTGTTAGTGTTATTTGAAGGCATTCAGAGTCAACCTGAAGATATGCTGAGGCGTATTGGTTTAATTCCTGATATGGTGGCTAATCAGCATTTGTTTGAAGACTTTACCAGTTGTGTGACAGCGTTGGAGTCGGGTGAGGCTTTTAAGGATGTGGTCAATAAAGAAGACTATGCGTGGACTTTTATAACGCGGTAGTGATATAACTAACGAATAACAAAAAAAAGCTTCCAGATATAATTCTGGAAGCTTTTTTTGTTTTAGACTAGCCGTATCAAAACGGGATTTATTTATTCGCATGCTAATTGAGCAGTTCGTGGCTTTTTATGATTTGTGTTTACATTACTAGCAATTGCGGCTACGGCGAATAGCGCTGAAGAGATAATAAATTGACCTGAAACAAAAGCTAGCAAGCCCATTAAAAATACTAATCCAGTCAATACATCTTTCATAAAATCGTTCATTGTTAATTCCTCTAAGTAAGTGATAGAAGCGGTTATCTGAACCGCAAAATAATTATAGTGAATTTTCATATTTTTAACAATAGGATGATAAGTTTATAGATTGTTTCTTTATTGGATATAATATTACTTGATACGGTCATATTTATACTGTGCTAAATTAGAGAGCCTAATGTCGCCTGTATGGAGCTTGCGGAATGTAGGCAAAGTAGTGTCTTCATTTTTCCGTATTCCAAGGAACTTTATATGAGCTATACAAAATTTCGAGTATTACCCCTCCCAACCCATTAAATATAGTAAGGCTAAATAGGGTATGTTAGAAATCTCTCATGCGGTTACTATCTCTGATAGTGAAATAGAGCTGGTTGCCATTCGAGCCCAAGGTGCTGGTGGGCAAAATGTGAACAAAGTTTCTACAGCCATTCACCTGCGCTTTGATATCAATGCTTCTTCATTGCCTAAATTTTATAAGCAACGCCTGTTGATGTTACGTGATAAGCGTATTACAAAAGAAGGTGTCATTATCATTAAGGCGCAGCAATTTCGTACCCAAGAGAAAAATCGGGAAGATGCGTTGACGCGCTTAAAGACAATGATTAAAGCAGCTATTGTGGTACAGAAAGTAAGGCGAGCGACTAAGCCCAGTAGAGGTGCTCAAAAGAGGCGGTTGAATAATAAAGCTAAACGTAGTCAGCTTAAGGCGTTGCGGGGAAGGGTTTCGGAGTAAGGAATGAGCAGGCCTTTAGCCTGCTTTAGGTTTAATGCTTAAGTTGGTAGCCTTGATTTAATGGCTTTTAAATCGAGGCCATAGGTTCCTCCTACGCAAAGTAGTTGGCGGCACCAATCAATGGGGTATTTGGATTCAATGAGATTTTGATTGATATTTTACTCAGTAGCAGATTAAAGCGGCCTTTACTAAGAAAATATTTTAAGAAATCGCCATTTTCCATAGCAGAGCGAATTTTTGGAGCAATGCCACCGCCAATGAATATGCCACCAGAGGCCAAGCATTTTAGGGCTAGATTACCTGTTTCTGCTGCATAGAGTTCTACAAATAAACGTACTACTTCACTACATATGGGGTCTTTTTTCTCAATGCCTAAGTTGGAAATAATGGCATTACGGTCAACACCAGTATCATTGGTGGCAGGGACTGCAGAGCAGGGTGCTGCAAAACCACTTTCGACCAGAAAGTCGTAAATATAGCCGAACCCATCACCAGAAAGTACTCGTTCCCAACTGACATGTTCAGGAAAAAGTTGTCGTAGGTAATTTAGAAATTGGTCTTGTTGTGGTGTCTGTGCTGCAAAATCACAATGCCCACCTTCGGTTGCAATGGGTTGGTGCTGCTGGCCATCCCAAAAAAGGATAGCCTGTCCTAAACCTGTACCAGCAGCCAGCACGGCAATATTACCATTTTGGGTGATAGCGTTTGGATTAAGTTCTAGCAAATCACCCTCTGCGCTATGCAACATACCAAGGGACATCGCTGCTAAATCATTGAGTAATTTAACTTTATCAGTGCCTAGTGTCTGCATGAGTTCTTGAGCATTAATACTCCAAGGTAGGTTGGTGGTCTGACAGCATTGTTCGATAATGGGGCCGGCAATGCCAAAACAGGCCGCTTCAATATGCATATCTGCTTGTAGAAATGTGGCGAGGATATCATCGAACTGGGCATAATCGGCACTCGGAAAACTTTGCTGTAGTTTGCAATGCAACTCACCTTGACTATTTTTTTGATATAGTGCCAAAACTGTTTTGGTTCCCCCAATATCACCCGCTAAAATCATATGTAAACTCCTGCTACTATTGCATTATTTGCGCTTAATATACAGCACGTGACAGTTTCACGTACATCATTTCCTGATTTGTAATCGAAAAGTAAAGAACTCATTTCATCTGTGTGCAGGAAAATATATAATAACCCACTATCATTTTTTTAATCTTGCTGGAACAACCTCCCTAAATGCAGAAACAACACAAATCTGTTGCCAAAAAATCGGAAAACAGTATGGAAGATCAAGCTTTAGCGCATGTTAAAGCCAAACGTTATAAAGACGCTATTAGACTTTATAAAAAGTTATTACAGGAAGCAGATAATAATGAGTGGCATCAGCAATTAGCGTTTAGCTATGTGCAAAGGGCGATTTCTTTTGCTAATAGAGAAATGTACGCAGAAGCAGTGGCCTTATGGGAGAGTCATCAAGAGCATGTGCAAGCACCTTATGCCGCGTATGATCAATATTTGGTTTGGCTAATACAAGCCAATCAACTCGCTAAAGTGCAAACAGAATTGGCGCAATTATCCGTTGAGCAGTTGGATAAAGAGCACCCAAAATTAGCGGCTGTATTAGGGTTGCTGATATTGACCCAGTATCCTGAGTTACAACAGCACTTGCCGCAAGACTCTACTTTTATCATGCACTTGCAATTAGTACAAACAGCTTTACAAGCATTGCAGGATAAGCAGCCCGAGCAATTAAACGCTGCTTTAAAACAATTGCCATACCGTTCTGTGTTTAGAGATTTGCGCACACTCCTGAATGCTATTGCGTTGATGGCTGATTCACCAGAGCAAGCAGCAACAATATTAGCCAAAATTGCTAATGATTCAGTGTATTCTCCAGCGGCACATATTTTAATAGATAGCCTGTTGTCAGGCGCAGAACTAGCGCAGCAATTGGTGGTATCAGACCATTCACAGCGCAGTGTTATTAGTGAGTTAAAAGGACTATCATCGCAACAACTAGATTTTATTGAGCATTTTAGTCGCAAGCAGGATAATTTGACCGATAAAGTGCAGTTTAATATGGCTATCCAGTATCGAGAATTGATTGGTACTGAACTGGCGGAACAATTCTGTCAGCTGATGCTGGTCAGTTACCCCGCTGGTAAAAAAGAGTATAACAAGCACTTTTCTGCCAGCAGTGAATTTGAAGAAAATCGGATTCAGGCATTACTTTGTGAGCAAAGTAATCATTTAGAAGATGCAGAATTTCATTGGCAGCGTTGCATTAGGAGTTTAGTTAGCTCCGAGGGTGATGACGGGCTGAAGATAGCATTGATTTTACGTCGTTTAGCAGTGCGAGAGCCTAGTGGTCTTGATCGTGCTGAATTGTTTGCACAGAGCATAGAACATGATGCCAGCGACCGTAATAGCTATTTACAAATTCTAAAGGAGTATGGTGGAGAAGGCGGTGATGTTCAAGAATATAAGCTTTGGCTAAACAAAACCTTGGAGCAATTTCCACAAGATATTGCTGTATTGACCCAAGCCATGCAAGCAGCTACGCGTAATAAAACCTATAAAAAGGCCAGTCAATATGCGCGCAAAATATTAAGTATTGACCCGCTCAATACTTTTGCGAAACAAGCACTGTTTAGTAGTCATGCAGCACATGCACAAGGCTTAATGCGTGAGAAAAAATATGAGCTGGTCGCTAAAGAAATTGTACAGTTGGAAACGCTTAATTTAGGCAAAATTTATCAACAGAAAATCCAGTTAATGCAGTCTTTACTCGGCTTTGCCAGTGAGGATAAGCAGCAAGGGTTACAGAACATAGCAGTGGCAGTCAAAAGTATCTATGCCGACCCAGTGAATATACAGTTTAATATTGCCATGGCTGCTTTATTGAATGGTCTGCCAGTGACCACACTTTTACGTGAATTACCGTCAAGTAAAGAACATTTGTTAACGGTAGCAGAGTTAAGTACTATTATGCAGCAATTGCAGCAGCATATAGATGCTGGTATTGATCTTGGGTTACTGCACAAAGCACTGGAAAAAATTAAAGCACCACTTAAAAAGTCATTACTTACACAAGATTATGCTGAAGCCTTATTGTTACAGTTTTGTGAAAAAATGGATGAGATCAAGCACTTTGAATTGTTACGCCATGTTGCAAAGTTTGCACAAGACCAATGGCAAAGCCCAATTTGGATGTATTATCGTATTTATGCAACTTGTAATGGTGATGCGGCCGACTGTTCAAATTATGATGAGTATCGTATGCAGAATGCGCATAAGCAAGCTAAGGAAAGTAAAGAATATCAAACCTGCTTTTTGATTGATCATTTTCTTGATAGCTATTATGAGGCACACCCGCAACGTAGCTTAGGTTTTCTGGATTCATTATTTGGTCTCGATAGTGATGATGAAGATGAAGATACGAGCGTAGAGATAATGGAGCAACTCTTTGGTCGCCTTCCAGAGGATACACTTGCTGCAATGAATTATGAAATGGAAAGCATCGCGCAAAAGCAAACGCCTGAGCAGTTAATTCAAGGGTTAATGCAGCAAGTTGATAATAGTGAAATGGTGTTTATGGCAATGATGCAAAACCCTGATATCTTCTCGGCTTTTCTTTTACTTAAAGCGGCTGAAAAATTAAAAATTGATATTGGCGTAGGTGTTGATGACGTTATTGAAGCTTTCGGTATTAAAGAAAACAACAGCCGCTTTCCTTTTCCTTTCTAAATAAGTACAGACTATGCAAACACCCTATCAAATACTCGGCGTTACTGACGATGCGGACGATGCTGCCATTAAGCAAGCTTATTTACAACAAGTGAAAATAAACCCGCCTGATCGTGATGCGGAAAAATTTCAGCAAATACATGATGCTTATACTGCAATCAAAGACCATCAAAGTCGTGTAAGCCATGAGTTATTTACCTTGCCGCAAGTTGATTTTAATAGCTTGCTGGCACAAATAATACATACTGAACAGAAGATTAATCTTGATGCAGCCGCTTTGAAAAAAGTATTAAGCATCGCCGTTGAAGATGCCAGTCTATTACATAAGATTGCTAACGCCGATTAAATAATGAGCACAGACACCCAAAAAACTGAATTACTTACCCAATTTCAAAGCTATCTGGATAAGAGTCAAATTAATGCATTTAGCACCCAAGAACAACCTGACTTACATACTTTACTCAGTGAGTTAACGTCTTTAAAAACAGAGGTAAAGGCAGAGTCGCGGCAGTATAAAAATACGCTAGATACCCTTGGTTCAGCATTAGAAACCGTGCAGGAAGATAATAAAACTTTAGCAGCTGAATTGGCTGCCAGTACTGAAAGGCTAATACAGCAACAAGCTGATATGCAACGTACAATGTTGCTGGAAATGGTTGATCTCTATGATCGTTTAAGCACGGGCGCTAATACTTTACAAAATTACCAGCCTGTTAATGCCCTCTTTAAGCATTCGCAAAAGAAAGACCTGCGCTTTATTGAACGCTTTAAAGAAGGACAAATGATGACTATGCGCCGCTTTGAACAGTTATTACAAGGTTATCAGGTACGGCCGATAGAGTGTGTCGGAAAATTGCTCGACCCAGTCAGCATGAGTGCCGTTGAAACGGGGAATGACCCACAGCAAGGCAATGGCATCGTGTTGCAAGAGCTACGCAAAGGCTTTTTATATCAAGATCAAATTCTGCGATTGGCAGAAGTGAAAGTAAATAAAACCAAGGTTGGATAAAGACATGAATGACATAATTATTGGTATTGACTTAGGTACCACTAACTCGGAAGTTGCTATCGTTGAAAACGGTAAAGTGACAGTAATTAGTGATGGTGATACAAAAATGTTGCCTTCCTATGTAGGTTTGGATGACAACGGTAGCATTATTGTTGGTGAAACGGCACGTAACCAATATATTGTTTATCCGGAACGCACCATTAAATCTATTAAACGTTTAATGGGACAAGATACACAAGTCAAGTTGGCTGATTTACCGTATTCGCCACAAGAAATTTCCGCTATTATTCTCAAGCGTTTGAAAGCAATCGCCGAAAATTATCTAGGGAAAGCAGTCAGCAAAGCTGTGATTACCGTACCTGCTTATTTTTCTGATGCACAACGGCAAGCAACTCGGGAAGCTGGGGAAATAGCAGGTTTAGAAGTCGTACGTATGATTAATGAGCCTACTGCGGCGGCATTGACCTATGATGCGCATGAAGCAGAAGCTAAGCGAGTGTTAGTCTATGACTTAGGTGGTGGAACCTTTGATGTCTCGGTAGTTAATATTGAATCAGGCGTGGTTGAAGTCTTATCTAGTCATGGTGATAATCAATTAGGTGGCGATGATTTTGATCAACAAATTATTAACTATTTGCTGGAATATTTACAAAACAGCTATGATGTCGATGCGCGTGGCGATAGCAAAGCAATGGCGCGCATTACCCGTGCTGCAGAAAACGCAAAATTTGTACTTTCCGAACAGCCTTATGCGCAGATTGAAGAAGAGTATCTTTTAGAATATGACGGCACTCCTGTACATTTGTCATTGGAATTATCACGGATGGCCTATGAAGAGATGATTGAAGATTATATCAACTCGACTTTAGATGCGGTGCATATTGCTTTAAAAGGTGCTAAATTTACCAGCTCTGATATAGATGAAATTATTTTGGTGGGCGGTTCGACACGTACGCCTTGTATTCGTGAACGCTTGGTGAATGAGTTTGGTTTAGAGCCGCACAGCGAAGTGGATGCAGATTTGTGTGTGGCCATGGGTGCGGCAATTCAAGGTGCAATGATCGCTGGGCAAGATGTTGATACGGTCTTGGTTGATGTCACGCCGTATACTTATGGAACAAGTGCTGTCGGCTTTTTAGATGGTCAAGAATACCCATTTATGTTTGTGCCTATTATTCATAAAAATACGGTATTACCGAATCGTAAAACCGAAGCTTTTGCAACTCATCATGATGGTCAAGAAGCGGTAGAAATTACTGTTTACCAAGGTGAAGATCCAGATGCATTGCAAAATGTAAAAATTGGTGAATTTCGGGTTGAAGGTCTGCGTGATGTTGCCGCAGGTAATATTATTACCTTAACACTAGGTTTGGATCTTAATGGTATCTTGCAGGTTTCTGCGCAGGAAAAAGAATCAGGGCTAGAGAAGTCTATTACCATCAAAAATGCCTTAGTACAGTTTGAAGATAGTACTTTAGATGCTGCCAAGCAACGTATTAACTCTTTATTCGGGCAGATGGATGCAAGCGTTATTGAGCATGAGCCTATTGCCGAGGGGAGCATTGCTTCAGAAATTACTGCGGCCAATGAACTGATTGCTAAAGCTGAGAGCTTCTTTGATAAAGTCTCCAATGAAGACAAGGAAGATATGATTGACATCATTGAAATTTTAAGTAACTGTGTTCAAGATAAAGATATAGAGGGTTTAGTTGCTCCAACTGCAGAGTTAACCGATATTATTTATTATCTGGAATCTTAGTGGAGCGTTGCCCTTGTTGTAATGCGCGTTTACGCGAGCGTATCGTCTGCGCGCGTTGTCAGGCTGACTTGAGTGCGCTGATTAATTCAGCGCAAGCTGCTGAAACTTGGTTGTCCACAGCAATGGATTGCTTGGCAACTGGTGAACTTGAGCAAAGTATTGGTGCATTGGAGTTTTCACTCACTTTAAATAAGACTCAACTAGCATTTGTTTTTCGCGATTTTATTATTGAACAGCAAACACAGAAAATTTTGAATTTATTGGCAGAACCGCAAATAATGGCGGCCAAGCAAGTTTTATATGCTATGCGTGGCTTGTTCTCTTATAGTGTGAGGCTGCAAAAACTGAATACTTTTAATGATTTTTTATTATTAAAGAGTCTTTAACTCAACTCACCTGATTAGAGTTTTTTTGATAAAAAAGATAGGTTGGGGTATTTTGTTGTAATTGCTGTAGGAACCTTGTACTCGGAATCTGAGTATAAAACCATTGAATTTTCGCCCTTTAGCTAGGTAGCTCCCAAGCGTTGCTCATGAGGAAATAATAATTCAAAATGGTTAACGGATGTAGTTGAATGTAATGATTGACCTAAATGGCATAGGATTTTGTCGTGATTAATAAATAAATAAATTTCCTCGCCAGACTGAAAATGATTAGCAGAAAAAAGCAAACTATCTTGGTTTAATAAAATGCAGCTAATTTTTTGTTCTGGAGTGCTTGGGCTACTGATGTATATAACTAGTGATTCTATACTTAATAGTTCAATACCAATGATTAAGCTACTTTCAGTGGTGCTCATGCGTCGTACTAAGCCAATCTCAATGCTGTGGCTGGGAGCTGAGACCATGCCAAATACATTGCCAATCTGCAACTTCTCTGAAGAGTTATTCCATAGAATTTGATGACCTTTAAAGGTGCTATTAATGATTTCAAATTCTTCTATACGCATAGAGCCATTTTGAGCTTCAGGAAGTGAATTTGACTCATTAAAAATATTGTTATGCGATGTAATGTTTGATTTTTCTTTTATGGCAATATCAATATAGTGGTCTTCATCAACTAAATAAAGAGGTTCGTTAGCTAGCTTATTTGTAATAGTTCTTGTTTCTAACAATGTATCTGCAATGCCTTCGGTAAGGTGGGCGTTTTTCTTATGAAATTTAATGACATCCTCTAGCCCAATGACTCCATTGCCTAAGCATCGTTTACTAATACGGGTGTGTTGCCTTTTTCGGGTAGACGTTAAAGATTTATATGCCCGTAAAAAAATAGCCTGGTTGAATTTATTTAAGGTGCTGGAAATGGG
>CAZXJK010000103.1:0-9188 GCA_964640895.1 uncultured Methylomonas sp. | reverse complement strand
AACTTCAACAAGATCAGGGTCATTCCAAAGTGCTTGAGCAGACACAAAATCAATACCGTGTTTACTTAAATTTGCAGCACTCTTTTTATCATCAAATTCAAATTCATACATGGTATAAAATATATACCATAATTATATAATTTTCAAGTTGGTTGTGTGTTAAGTTGATAGCCTAAAGCTAGTCTTTAATATACAGTCATATGTCGGATGACGTTATCTACATACATGTAAAAAGATAAAGCTGTAAAATAACGTTTTAATTCCCGTATGGCGTTAAGTTTATTAAGGTCAAAGGCTTGGTCACTATTTTCTTCGATACTCATGTGATTTTTTATTGTTTACTGGTATTGGCGAAGAATTGAGTACCAAAATGGAGCGCATCAAGGGTTTGCATAGCTTTGAGTACCTTGTATAATCAGGCATATCAAGTGTAGGCTCAGTTCATTTATAAGTGCCCAAGAAAAATGTTAAAGTAATATTGCTGGGGTACTTATTCTCAAGTTGTAGTTAGATATAAGCTAAAGGGAAGTATACAGGTTTACTCATAATGACGCTTTTGCAATCAAAACATAACCCCCAATATCAACTGTCACAACAGGACTTACTGGATATTGACGAGGAAATCACGCAAACATATGCCCCGCAAGCGATTGAGCACCAGCCAACAAAATTATTACAGTCAAAATATAACCCGCAATGTAACTTGCAACAGCAAGATTTACTTGATATTAGTGCTGCAATCACCCAAACCTATGCACCACAAATCATACTGCATGAGTCCGAACTGGTGCTTTTGCCAGTTGATCCCATTAATCTTTATGCATATTGGAATCTAAATGCCGAGGTCGTGGGTACATTAGTCTTGCGAGTATTTTCTTTGCCTGAATACAGTGAGCATCCTAGTAATATCAAGCTAAGATTTGATGTCAAAGTAGAGGGTATGCAGAATCAACAAAAAGTACATTTGCCGATTGCGGCGATGGCTTATTCTGCTGTTATTGGTGAACTGAATGCAGATGGCAGTATTAATGTGCTGGCAACAGCTGATACGATAGATGTGCCACGACTATGCCCCGCTACCGAGAGTCATATCAGTGCTCGTGAGCTACCAACAAAAGTATCACTAGACCATGAGCTTACCGCCGATGTGCAAATAGAAGCAAGCATTGTACATGTGCCCCAAGAAAGTATTGTTACTGAACATAGGCATGAAGTTAATGAGAATGTTGAGTCAATAGCGAGCTATGAGATTATGCCTGAAGATCAGCTAGCACCCGAGCTTATTCACGTTATGCGGGAACATCCGCTAGCAGATAATTTTCACTCTGCTAACGATGGGCTTAACCAAGTCAGCCAGGCACATGGCAATGAACCCAGCCATGATATACCAATAGAATATGAACAAGCTGCCGTATTAATTATGCAAAATTTTAACGATTATGGTTATGATTTAAGGGTCTATGAGTATGATGGTGAGGCAAGCTTTACCAATATGGTGCATCAACAAGACAGCAATATTCAAGGCAGTCGCCAAATAAAAGCGATGGCTAAAAATACTTCCGGCTTAGGGTTTAATTAATAGTGTCTGCTAATAAAGGCTTTCTCAGCATCGTTCTGCATGCACACTTACCTTTCGTCCGTCATCCTGAGTATGATCAATTTTTTGAAGAAAATTGGTTATTTGAAGCGATTACCGAGTGTTATATACCATTAATTCGGATGCTGGAAAGACTGCGCAAAGATCAAGTCAATTATCGTCTAACGCTTTCACTGTCACCTCCATTAATAGCAATGCTCAGCAATGAGCTATTACAAACACGCTACCTTGCCCACCTGAAGAAACAAATAGAGTTGGCAGAAAAAGAAATCATCAGGACTCAAGGTACACCTGAGCAGGAGTTGGCTAATTTTTATCGAATTTTATTCTTAGAAACCTTGGATATTTATAGCAAGCAATATGCAGGTAATTTACTGGTAGCTTTCCAACAATTACATACTGCCGGTCACCTTGAATTAATCACCTGCGCTGCAACACATGGTTTTTTGCCGTTATTGAATAAGAGTGCCGCCGCAGTGCAAAGCCAAATTGATACCGGTATTACTGGCTTTGTCGCTCAATTTGGCTTTGCTCCTACGGGTTTCTGGTTGCCAGAGTGTGGCTATTATCCTGGGCTGGAAGCACACTTAAAAAATGCCGGCATTGATTATTTTTTTGTCGATGCGCACGGGATTGAGCATGCAAATCAACCGCCACGTCATGGCGTTTATGCACCGTTGAATTGTGGTAATGGTGTCATGGCATTTGCACGTGACCCTGAATCATCACAACAAGTTTGGAGTGCAACCGAAGGCTATCCAGGAGATTTTGATTACCGAGAATACCACCGTGATATTGGTTTTGACTTAGATTTGGATTATATTGCCCCTTATATTTTAGATGGCAATGTACGCATTAATACTGGCATTAAATATCACCGAGTAACTGGCGGTGAACAAGCTAAGGAAATATATCAGCCGCAACAGGCCGCCGATAAAGCACGTCTGCATGCTGAAGATTTTATCAATAAATGCCAACAACAAATTGAGCAACTTAGTGCTAAGATGGATCGGCCGCCTATTATTGTCGCTCCTTTTGATGCCGAGCTGTTTGGGCATTGGTGGTTCGAAGGGCCGCAGTGGCTGGAATGGGTATTACGACTTGCTGATACCAATGCCATGCAAACAATCAGTTGCTCTGATTATTTACAACAGGTTTCTAGCCATCAAGTCGCAACACCCTCTGCTTCAACATGGGGTGATCAAGGCTATTCCGACCATTGGATTAATGAAACCAATGACTGGATTTATCCTTTGTTACACAAAGCTGCAACAGATTTAGAGAAATTGGTATTAGCCTTACAAGGCACTAAAATTAGTCCATTGCAAGAGCGAGCCTTGAACCAAGCTCTGCGTTCATTATTATTGGCACAGGCTTCGGACTGGCCTTTTATCATGAAAACTGGAACAACGGTTGAATATGCCAAGAAACGCATTACCGATCACTTAGCGCGCTTTAATTATTTACTTGAAAGTGTCAAAAGCAATGCTATTAATGAACGTTATTTAAGTGCGCTGGAAATATTAGATGAAGTTTTTCCAGATGCTAATTTCCGAAATTTTCATGCACCGAAATAAATTGCTTATCGTTCCTCACGCTCCAGCGTGGGAATGCCGCTTGCGATGCTCCTGCGTCGCGGAAACATAAGTTACGTTCAGCTTACAAGATAGATAAGGAGTACAATTTAGTATGCATAAAATTAAACTACTCTATATAGAAAATGTTATTTTCCGTAAGAAGAAACAAGCTCAACAGAAGTTAACATTTTTTTTGGCACTGGAAGACCTCGGCTACGATAAACAAGTCGATATTATGTGGGCAGGGGAAAATGGTGCTTGGCAGGTTTTAGCCGCACACTTTCACAGTACTTTAGCTAATGGCCAAGAATATTGGTCAGCTAGCATCACTTTAAGTTTAACTAAAGAACAATCTCTGCCAGGTAATATCCAGTGTAATGTCCGCTACCGAGTGTTAGGTAATGAATATATTGCTAATAATGCGGGTCAAAATTACGCTAGTGAAGCCGATTCAGGCATTAAAGTGACTCATAATCAGTCGCTACAAAATGTTATTTTTGCCAATAAACTACGTAATAATCAGCAATCGATTAATGTGACCGTTGCTGTCAAACAATCTTTTAATGCAGAAAATATTACCCTGCACTGGACAACAAATAATTGGAAAACCACTAAAAAAATTCAGTGTAAATTTAAGCGTAATCACTGGGGTAGGGTATTACAAAGTAATGCACGTAACCCGAATCAATATGGCACCGAGTTATGGACTGGGAAGATTCAGCACTCTGAATTGGCAAAATTAAAATATGTTATTAGCTGTGATAATGGTCAGCAAACTATCTGGGATAATAATGCTGGGCAAAATTATTGCTTTCCACGTGAACAACTTAAAGTCTTGATCTTAAATTTGCACTGTTACCAAGAAGACTACCAGGACGCAAAATTTACCACTATTGCCAACGCGATTAATGAGCTTGATGTTGATATTGTTTGCTTGCAGGAAGTTGCTGAACATTGGCAAGATGGTCAAGGTGATTGGGAATCTAATTCGGCAAAAATTATCAATGACCGACTCAGTAAGCCTTTCTATATCCATAACGATTGGTCGCATTTAGGCTTTGATAAATACCGTGAGGGTGTCGCAATTTTAAGTCGCTACCCATTATCGAAACATGAATCGCGTTATGTTTCTGATAGCCATGACGTATACGATATTAATTCTCGAAAAGTCGTGACCGCGCGGGTACATGTACCTTATATTGGCTATATCAATGTTTTCTCTGCGCACTTAAGTTGGCTGGAAGGAGGATTTGCGCAGCAGTTTCAACAATTAAAATCATGGGCAGACCAAAATAATCGCCGTGATATACAAGCCACTTTATTATGTGGTGATTTTAATATCACTGCTGGCTCACAGGGTTATGAAATGGTGGTGGCTTCACAGCAATACGAAGACCAGTATTTAGCCATTAATAAACAGGGAGTATTTGATAAAGTCTTTAAAGTGCATGATGCACATTGGCAAGATTTACTTGCGGATGATTATCGCATTGACTATATCTTTATGAATAAGAATAGTCAGTTAAAAGCCACTTCTGCGCGGGTTATTTTTACCGATCAGGATTATGGACGCGTTTCTGATCATTGTGGTTATTTTATGACTTTTGAATCTCTATAGGGGCGAGAATTCAGGGTCATTAAATTCTCGTTCTTTAATAAAAATAAAAAAGGTAATGGTATGCAACAAATAGCTGAACATTATGCCAAACCAGTACACGGTGAGTTGGGTGGTTCATTTGCCAGAGTAAATGATTTTAACCATAAATTTTATCTACGCTGGGGAAAAATAGAGTTTGATATGTTTCATGGTGAGGAGGCGAACCTAAAGGTGATCCTCAAAGTGTATCGACAGCATAATATCTGCGAAACCTATATTGTCGATACCGAAGCCTATGATATTAGATGGAACCGGCACAAACGCCGCACCCGAGATTTTTATATTCACCCCTATTCCAATTCATTTGGGGTGATTAATTGCGTTAAATTTTCTTTCCTGATACACCAGGGTGAACACTCAATTGCATCCAGCAAAGACTATATTTTTATGGACTGGAAGCAGCTACATGCTGATGCCGACACGCCACAACACCGAGAAATAAACTGTCTGCATTCGACCGAGAACCATTACCGTACTCACGAGCTACAAGCACACGAGTTACAAAGTGATGTTGATTGGATGAACCATCATTTTGAGTCCTTGCACCTGGTCCCTAAATTTACCAAAGGGCAACCGAACCACCCTTATCACCCCAAGCGTTATATCCATGACCTGATTAATAAAGTCATTCATTGTAAATATGAAGACCCTGATCGTCTTTGCACGATTAAAGTCAGTGTGGATTGTATCGATGATGCCGACTTTACTACGCATTTAATTCATGCCGGTGAGCAAGGTGTATTGGTACAATGCATAGTCGATTGGCGCAAAATGACCATGACCAATAGTGATAACTATGCCCGCTTAAAAATGGCAGGGGTTGAGTTAATTGGCGTGGTCTGTAGTCCGGACCATCATTTGATTGAAGTCGAGCCTGATATGCATACTAAATTCATTATTTTTAATGATGAAGACTGTATCCTTGGGTCTTTTAATATTACCTTCGATCGTTGGTGGGCAAATTGGGAATCGGGCATGACCTTTCATTCAAAGGGCATGTGTCGTTTATTGGATAATATTTTTCAGAGTCAGCGCGGGGGCGTGATTCAGCATTATGGTATTGACCCCTATAGTCATTTTAATATGCTGTATACCTTTGGCAGGCATACCATGCAAAGCGGCGAAAATTATTTGCCACACCATGCTATTTTGGCCGAGATTAATCGTGCCCAACATTCCATTAAAATCAGTTTATTTTTAATTGGCGAGTTACTGGGGGGGCACCATGATAGTGTGATTTGTGCTTTAATTAATGCCAAAAATCGTGGTGTTTATGTGCATATTTTGTTTAATGGCCATTTGGCGCGACAAGGTAAAATTGGTATTGAAAGAAGCATGGAAGAGGAGTTGAATCGACCCTTATTACCGGTCATTGAGCGCTTAAGGTCTTCAGGTGTGCATGTCGGTTTGGTCTATGGTCAAGACGACCATTCCGTGCCGTATTCTCCGATCCACTCTAAATATTGTGTGATTGATGACAGAATTGTGATTGATGGTAGTTTCAATTGGTATAATACCTCGGTTTTCTCGCATGATTTAATTATCATTGTTGCTAATCATGAGGTGGCGAAACCTTATTTGTTTGAATTTGAGCAAATGCAGCGGTTATTTCGGGTTTATTAGCGCATGAATGTCATTATTAGCTTTGAATGTAGTGAGAGTGATGACTCTCTTTTTGTGAGCTAAGGGAGCTGGAAATAAATAATCGTCCGATATTGGGTAGGATTTTTGTTTGTCTTTGGTGGTGTCGTAACGGGCGCGTAGCAAGCTACGTAACTGTTACGACACCGCTAAAGACGGACAAAAAGACCAACAAGATTGGATGATTATTTTTTTCCATCTCCCTTATAGGTAGAATCAAGGCTTAACGCTAATATTAAACATATTGTTGATGCTCGTATTGTGCAGATTTTATACGAGCATCAATGTTTGCAGGTTTTAATCTAGAATTTTCCGTAATATCCTTCTTTCAATGCATCAAATAAATTAGCCGCAGTATGCATTTCGCCATCATACTCAATCTCTTCATTTCCCTTTACTTCTAAAACATGGCCATCATCTAAAGTAAATTGGTAAGTGGTATTTTCCAAGTCAGATTCTTTGACCAGCACGCCTTGAAAAACTTCTGGATTAAAGCGGAAAGTCGTACAGCCTTTTAGGCCTTTATCATAGGCATATTCATAGATCGACTTAAATTCTTCATACGGAAAATCAGTCGGTACATTCGCTGTTTTAGAAATAGAAGAGTCGATCCAGACTTGCGCCGCAGCTTGTACATCAACATGTTGCTTCGGGGTAATCGCATCGGCGGTAATAAAGTAATCAGGTAATTGTTCCTCTGCTACTTCACTATAAGGCATTGCTTTGGCATTAATTAACGCACGATAAGCGAGTAGTTCATATGAAAATACATCAATTTTTTCTTTAGTTTTTTTACCTGCACGAATCACGTTACGAGAATAGTGATGCGCAAAACTGGGCTCAATTCCATTACTGGCATTATTGGCTAATGATAAAGAAATCGTACCTGTTGGTGCAATGGAGCTATGATGGGTAAAACGTGCACCTTGCTCAATTAAGGCGGTAATTAACTCAGGCTCTTCTACTGCTAATTGTTGCATATAGCGGCTGTATTTTGTATGTAATACTTTACCCGCAATTTTATCACCTACTTTATAACCATCCTTTAGCATTTCAGGACGTTTATGCAACATGGATCCTGTGATCGTGTAGTCTTGCATTAATGCTGGCGCAGTGCCTTTTTCTTTAGCCAAGTCTAACGCTTCTTTCCAGCCTTCTATGGCTAATACTTTGGTTACTTCGCTGGTAAAGCCTAATGATTCAGGGTCGCCGTATTGCATGCCTAGCATCGTCAGTGTTGAGCCTAGGCCTAAATAACCCATGCCATGCCGACGTTTAGAGGTGATTTCTTCGCGTTGTTTTTCTAATGGCAAGCCATTAATTTCCACCACGTTATCCAGCATACGTGTGAAAATACGAATGGTTTTACGGTAACTGTCCCAGTCAAAAGCAGCATCATCAGTAAACGGATTGTCAATAAAACGGGTTAAGTTGATAGAGCCTAGGAGGCATGAGCCATAAGGAGGGAGCGGTTGCTCACCACAATTGTGCGCATGTAAGCCATTTGCATCAAAAGTATTGATTCCCGGGACTTGAATATCAAATACATCTTCAATGCCATCAGCAATAATAGCCTCAACAGTTGCTGTGTAACGCTCGCGGTTTAATTGACGTTTATAATTTGCCAAAGCGACTTTAAGCTTGAATGATTTATTAGTATCTGTAAAATTAACCAGCTCTTGAAAGCCAATTAAATTCTCGCCACTGATGACTAATTCATGTTGTGCTTTAATTCGATAATCTGCCGTGCCACCTTTACTGTCAGGTAATTGTTGTATGCCAGCAGGGCGACGGTTGCGGTAAATTCGTGCTTTGATGCCTAGGCGCAACAACATGCGCTGCACAGCTTCTAGGCGAGCCAAATCAGACTGAGCTAGGCGTACGCTAATGCCTTTTTCCTGTGTACCTTGTACGCTACCATCCGCATCAAAAAATCCCTGTAAAAATCCTGTATAAAAATCACTTGAGGCCATTTCCATTTTAGCCGTTATGGCTTTATTGCCAACAGACATACCTAGCTCTTCCGCTAAAGATTTAAGTTTGGCGAAGCTAAGTCGGTATTCATTTCTATCTGCAATTTCAGACCAGCCTTTAAAGTCACTGCGTGTTACAAATTTATTGCTTGCATTGAGGGCTTTCTCCATTATCGCGTTAACACCTGCATTGATACTATCAAAGTCAGCATTTACAACTTGTGCAGATTTCCAAACTGATAAAACGGCTTTATCGTTTTTTAATGTGCCATCACCCACTAACAAGCCCATTAAATAACCTTGCTTGTGATTATATTCGCCTTGCCAGTTATTGAGTGAGCGGTGGTCATTCAATAGCACTTGGTCGCCCGTTTTTAAATCACCCGCTGCGCACCATTGGGTTTCTTGTTTGTGTCGTGTTTGTGTGCTTATTTTGCGTACTTGATGATCAGCAGTTAAACGCAAGCTAAAGCCTTCTTTGGTTATTAACTTAACGACTTTTTTAGTGGCTGTTTTAAAGAAGCCTTCCGCTCCAGACTTGTGTACTAGCCCATCAACTAATATATTAACCTGCTGTCCTAATAATGAGCCGACTTGTTTAGGGCCTTGCTGTGTTTGTACCCAAGTATCCGCAGTCACACAAGGATTGGTCGCCCGAATATCCTCACAAAACCAGTTATTATTCATCTCATTGACTTTATCAATCAAAATAAAGCCTGGCTCTGCATAATCGTAAGTTGAAG
>CAZXJK010000102.1:0-9206 GCA_964640895.1 uncultured Methylomonas sp. | reverse complement strand
TTATTAATGGTGTAAGCATTGATGAGACCTTTGCTGAAGCGTTTCCAATGAAAGCAACCCGTGCGATTATTACCGCACAAAATGAAAAGTGGGCGCTGATTTCAGCGCAAGCGATGACAGGTTTTGCCACTTCAGTCATTGCTTGTGGATGTGAAGCGGGCATAGAGCGTATTTTGGATCCATCAGAAACACCTGATGGTCGTCCAGGCGTTTCGGTCTTGATTTTTGCTATGGGCGGTAAAAGCTTGGCAAAACAACTAGAAACACGTGCAGGGCAGTGTGTTTTGACTTCACCTACTTCAGCATTGTTTGCTGGTATTGATGAAGGTTTACAAATTCCTTTAGGTAAAAATTTACGTTATTTTGGCGATGGCTATCAAATAGCAAAGAAAATTGATGGTAAACGCTATTGGCGTGTGCCAGTTATGGACGGTGAATTTTTAACGGAAGCAACCACAGGCCGAGTTGATGCAGTCGGTGGGGGTAACTTTTTGGTGTTGGCAGAGTCACAACCACAAGCATTAGCAGCTTGTGAAGCGGCTATTGTGGAAATGAAAAAATTACCCAATGTGATCATGCCATTTCCTGGCGGGGTAGTACGTTCCGGTTCTAAAGTAGGTTCAAAATATCCTGCTTTAGGTGCTTCGACTAATGATGCTTTTTGCCCTACCTTAAAAGGGATTACTAAAACTGACTTATCGCCTGATATTGAATCTGTTATGGAGATTGTCATTGACGGTTTGACTAAGGAAGATATTGATAAGGTGATGCGGGTTGGTATTCAAGCGGTATGTGATTTAGGTGCTAAGAATGGTATTCAACGCATCAGTGCAGGAAATTATGGTGGTAAATTAGGGCCATTCCATTTTCATTTACAGGAGATTATGGCATGAGTGCTTTAACCTTTACAGTAAAGCAAGAGACCCAACAACGTGTTGATGTGTCACCTTTAGTTTGCCATTTGTTAAAAGATATGACGGTAGCTGATATTGCCGCGATAGAATTGCAAAACGGTAAGCGTAAAATTCGTGTTGATGCTCTTTTTGAGGTTTCAGGTTCGGATACTCAAAATATCATTTTCGAGAAAAGTTTTGCAAAATTAGATTTTATTGGCAAAGAGCTAGAAGCTGGTTCTATGGTGATCCATGGTGATGCAGGTGCCTATTTTGGTATGGGTATGAAATCAGGATCATTAACAGCGGCAAGTAATGTTGGTTTATATGCTGCTTGTGAAATGAAAAATGGCTTATTAACCATTAATGGCAATGCGGGTGATTTTTTAGGCGCAGCTTTACCTGGTAATAAGCAGGGCATGAAAGGCGGTACCGTATTGGTTAAAGGCAATGTGGGGCAGCGAGCAGGTGATCATATGCGTCGTGGCACCATGTTGATTGAAGGTGATGCGGGCGACTATTGTGGCGCGCGTATGATTGCTGGCACCATTGCGGTTATGGGTAATACAGGACGATTTTTAGGGTATGCCATGCAGCGTGGTACTTTGCTATTATGGAAAGCACCGCAATTATCAGCAACTTTTAATGATTGTGGTTCGCATACTTTAGCTTTTTTGCCTATTTTATTTAAATCATTTGCAAAATTTGACTCCAAGTTTGCTGAGTCGTCAGTTGCATTTAATCGCGTACAGCGTTATGGAGGCGATATGGCAGAGAAGGGACGTGCGGAAGTGCTGGTTAAGTTGTAAATAAATGTATTGTAAGTATGTATTTTAAGAACATACTTATCCTTAGATAAGCAAATAAGTAATTTTAGTTTTATTAGGTTATAAACACATTGACAGTTGTAATTAACAATTTGGTACAGACTCGGATTCCCACGAAACATGGCGAGTTTGTGTTGCATTATTTTACCAATACCTTGGATGATAAAGAGCATATTGCTTTTGTATATGGCGATGTTGCCCATAAGGTTAGTGTGCCTGTGCGTATTCATTCAGAATGTTTTACTGGTGATGTTTTAGGCTCTAGGCGTTGTGATTGTGGTGAACAATTAGACCAGGCATTGCAGTTAATTGGCGAGTATGGTCATGGTGTGTTAATTTATTTGCGCCAAGAGGGGCGAGGTATAGGATTGCTTAAGAAGTTACAAGCCTATAACCTGCAAGACGAAGGTATGGATACTGTGGATGCTAATATCCATTTAGGTCATTTGCCAGATGAGCGAGAGTATACTTTAGCTGCATTGATGGTAGAAAACCTATCAATTGAATCTATTCAGTTAATCACCAATAATCCAAATAAAATTGAACAATTACGCTCTTTGGGAGTGCAGGTAGATGACCGGATTGCAATTGAAATTGAGTCTAATTGTGATAATCGAGAGTACTTAAAGACTAAAGCACATAAGATGGATCACTTGTTGAGTCACTCAAAAAAATAGTTTGCTAGTAAGTTTCAGGTAAATATTATTGGTAGCAATTCACTGTATTTATTTCGCGAATGCTGACGGCAAGGTATAATGTCTCTTTTACTGCCTATTTAAAATGGTAGTTGTTAGTAATATTAAGGCAGATACCAAAGCAGTCTATGACCCAGAAACTATTTATTTTGACAACGGGTTGTCAAATGAACGAGTATGATTCCGATAAAATGCTGGATGTGCTCAAAGCCTCGCATGCAATGGAGCTAACAGAGACGCCTGAAGAGGCGGATGTTTTGTTGTTAAATACCTGTTCTATTCGAGAAAAGGCACAAGAAAAAGTTTTTTCTTTATTGGGGCGTTGGCGAAAAATTAAAGCAAAGCGCCCTACTGTCATTATTGGTGTAGGCGGTTGTGTTGCTAGTCAAGAAGGCGCGGCAATTCAAAAAAGAGCCCCCTTTGTCGATATAGTTTTCGGCCCACAAACATTACATCGCTTACCTGAATTATTAAATAAGGCTCGTAGTGGTGCAAAGCGGGTAGTCGATATTTCCTTTCCTGAAATTGAAAAATTTGATGCTTTACCTGAGCCGAGAGCTGAAGGGCCTAAGGCGTTTGTTTCTGTTATGGAAGGCTGTAGTAAGTATTGCACTTTTTGTGTGGTTCCCTATACGCGTGGTGAGGAAATTAGCCGACCAGTCAATGATGTACTTGCTGAAATTAGCTCATTAGCTGCACAAGGTGTGCGTGAAGTTAATTTGTTAGGTCAAAATGTGAATGCTTATCGTGGTCTTATGGAAGATGGCGACATTGCTGATTTTGCCTTGTTATTACATTTTGTAGCTGCTGTTGAGGGGATAGGTCGTATTCGGTTTACAACATCACACCCCGTTGAATTTACAGACGAATTAGTTGAGGCGTTTGCAGAGATACCAGAGTTAGTGAGTCACTTACACCTGCCAGTGCAAAGTGGTAGCGACCGAGTGTTGACCATGATGAAGCGAGGGCATGTACGTGCTGATTATATAGCAACAATGGAAAAGGTTAAGCAAGTGCGTCCAGGTATTAGTTTATCTTCTGACTTTATTATTGGCTTTCCTGGTGAAACAGATCAGGACTTTGCAGATACTATGGATTTAATTGAGCGAGTCAGTTTTGATTTTTCTTATAGCTTTATTTATAGTTCTCGACCAGGAACGCCGGCAGCTGACTTTCCTGATGATACTTCTGCAGAAACTAAAAAAGAGCGACTCACTATTTTACAGAAAAGATTAGATGAAATGACCATGGCTATTTCTAGTTCTATGGTAGATACAGTACAGACTGTATTAGTCGAGGGTACTTCCAAGAAAAATCAGTTACAAGTAACAGGGCGTACAGAAAATAACCGAGTAGTCAATTTTATTGGGCACCCGCGTTTAACTGGGCAATTTGTTGATGTGTTGATTACCGAGGCCTTACCGAATTCATTGCGTGGTCGAGTGCTTGAGTCCTCTTTAGATAAAATTGTGGCTGAGGTTTGACAATGGAGGTATTAGAATTAACCTTAGAGCCAGCTGATAACCAACGTTTAGCTAATTTATGTGGTCAGTTTAATTCACATTTACAGCAAATAGAGAGTCGCTTAAATGTTGAAATTGCAAATCGTGGCAATCAATTTAAAATTACTGGACTAGCTCAAGCCACTAAAGCAACAGAAGCTTTATTGCATAAAATATTTATTGAGGCAGAGCACGAAGAAATTACTCCCGAACAAATTCACTTATCTATGCAAGAAGCCAGTTTAGATGACATATTAAAAGAAACACTTGAGAGCGATGAACAAGAGCAAGTGTTGATTAAAACTAAACGTGGTGTTTTAAAAGGGCGAGGTGCCAACCAGCAAAGTTATTTGCAGAAAATAATGGGGCATGATATCAATTTTGGCGTTGGTCCAGCAGGTACAGGCAAAACTTACCTTGCAGTTGCTTGTGCGGTTGAGGCATTACAATCTGAGCAGGTTCGACGTATAATATTAGTCCGGCCTGCTGTTGAGGCTGGAGAAAAGTTAGGTTTTTTGCCAGGAGATATGGCGCAAAAAGTGGATCCTTATTTAAGACCCCTTTATGACGCCTTATATGAAATGTTAGGCTTTGAACGAGTAGAAAAATTGATTGAGCGTAAAATTATTGAAGTTGCTCCACTCGCCTTTATGCGAGGACGAACGTTAAATGATTCATTTATTATTTTGGATGAAGCGCAAAATACCACTACTGAGCAGATTAAAATGTTTTTAACACGAGTAGGTTTTGGGTCAACCGCTGTTATTACTGGTGATATTACCCAGATTGATTTACCCAATGCAAAGATGTCAGGTTTAAAGCATGTATTAAAAGTTTTAAAAGACGTTAATGGTATTAGTTTTACTTTTTTTACGGCTAAAGATGTTGTACGCCACCCGTTAGTTCAGCGTATTGTTGTTGCTTATGAAAATTATGAGCGAGCTCAAAGTTAATGTTAATACGAGAGCTTGAAGTTCAGCGGATAGCTGCATCTGATAATGTTCCCAGTGATAAACAATTCCAAGAGTGGGTAGAAAAGGCTTTATCGGAATTTCATAAAAATGCTGAGATTGTGATTCGTATCGTAGATATTAAAGAAATTACCGAGTTAAATGTCCAGTACAGATTGAAAGAGGGGGCGACAAATATTTTGAGTTTTCCTTTTGATGCTCCTGATGGTGTAGAAGGTATTAATCTATTAGGTGATCTAGTGGTCTGTGCTAAAATCTTGGAGCAAGAGGCGCAAGTACAACAAAAGTTATTAAATAACCATTGGGCGCATATTATTATACATGGTGTGCTACACTTACTGGGCTATGACCATATTAATGATAAGGATGCTTTAGAAATGGAGCGTAAAGAGATTTTAATTTTACAACAACTACATATTGAAAACCCTTATCTGGAGGTTGCTGCCAATGGTTGAAGAAGTGCTGGGTAATAATAAGCCCGTGCAAAAAAGCTGGATTGAACGTATTGGTCAAATGATGGGCAGTGAGCCGCAAGATAGGGAAGATTTGCTCGGTATTTTAAGAGAAGCTGAAGAGAAGCATCTTTTAGATAAATATGCATTAAAAATGTTGGAAGGCGTTTTGCAAGTGTCTGAGCAGCGTGCGCGAGATGTTATGGTGCCGCGTAAAAAAATGATAGTGTTGCAAAAAGATGCGCTGTTAAACGACATATACCCTACTGTTATTGAATACGGACATTCGCGTTTTCCTGTTATTACTGAAGATAAAAGTGAAGTAGTGGGGATTTTATTGGCAAAAGATTTATTAACGCATGCCCTAGATAAAAAAGACATTACAGTCGCAGAGCTTATGCGTGAAGCGATGGTGGTTCCTGAAAGTAAGCGCCTAAATGTTTTATTAAAGGAGTTCCGTGCAAAACGTAATCATATGGCTATTGTAGTTGATGAATATGGTGCTGTTGCTGGAATTGTCACCATTGAAGATGTGTTAGAGCAAATTGTTGGTGAAATTGAAGACGAGCATGATTATGAAGATGAGCAATATATAACCAAGAGAAACGACAAAGAATATATTGTGCAAGCACTCACCCCCTTGGATGAATTTAATACCTATTTCTCAGCAAATTTTGATAATGAAGAATTTGATACAATTGGTGGTTTTATCGTGGGGCGTTTGGAGCATATGCCAAAGAAAGGAGAGAAAGTTGAGCAAGGAAAATACAGGTTTGAAGTAATAAGAGCCGATGGCCGGTGTGTACATCTACTAAAATTAAAAATTAAAAATTAACAGTAAAAAGAAAAAGGTAGTACTTTCGTTATTTTTTTCGCTTCAGGATACATATAATGGGTAATATTTGTAAATATAAGAAAGTTAAATCTGGTGTTTTATTGCTGTCACTTAGTTTACTGTTAACGGCTTGTGAAACAGAAGAAGAAGCAGCCGAGAGTCATTTAAGAAAGGGTATAGAACTGTTAGAAAAAGGTGATTATGCCGCCGCTCAACTTGAATTAAAAACGGCTAAGCAAGGGAATAGTTCGGCCGCAGAAACCTATTATTATCTAGCTTTATCTGATGAAAAAGTCAAAAATTATTTGGCTATGAAGGATAATCTGATTAAAACTTTAGAGTTAAACCCTGAACATAGGTTGGCACGGATTAAGTTGGGTAAAACATACTTGTTAATGGGAGATTTACCGGTTGCTCAAGAGCATGCGAATGTACTTCTTATTAAAGACTCCAAAGATTTAGATGCTTTAGCATTGAAGGCATCTATCTTGTTAAAGCAGAATTATCAGGCTGCTGCTTTAGAGTTAGTGAATGAGATTTTGGAGCAAAATCCTGTACATGTTGATGGATTGACTTTAAAATCGATGTTTTTATTGGAGCAAAAAAAGTTTTCTGAAGCGGCAGTAGTGATTGAACAAGCTATTAATCAAGATGAGAAAAATTCAGCTTTGCATCTATTTAAAATAAATATACATGCAAAGCAAAATAACATTGAGGCAATGATTGATGATTATTTGGTTCTAATTAACTTATTTCCTGAAAATGATAAAATTAAAATTACATTAGCTAAAGTTTATACAAAGTCAGGAAAAGCTGCAGAAGCTGAATTATTATTGCGTGATTTGGTCGCAAAAAAACACAAGCAACTTGAGCCAAAAATTTTGCTTTTAGATTTCCTTGCAGCCACAAATAGTGAAAAGGTTGATAGTCAGATTCAGGTATTTATTAACCAAATGGCAAAAAACCCAGTTCTCATGCTGGGTTTTTCAAAATGGTTGCTTGCAAAAGGTGATTTAACCAGAGCAGTCACATTACTTAAGAAAATTGTTGCGATGACTCCTGATTCAAAAACAGGAATAGCAGCAAATATTTTGCTGGCAAAATTAGAGTTTGATAAGAAGGAATATGAAATAACTAAGAAAATTGTTAGTGATATTCTAAATAAAACTCCCGATCAACTAGATGCAAAATTATTACATACTAGGCTTTTACTGGTTGAGCAGCAGTATGAACAGGCGCAATCATATTTAGATAAAATTATTTGGACTCATCCAAAGTCGGATGAGGCATTAGTTTTGTTGGCGCAAGTTTATTTAGTTCAGGGTGATAGGCAAAAATCTCAACTCAAGTTTAAAGCGGCATTAGAGGTTAACCCTGCAAATATTCAAGCATTCGTGCCTATTTATAATCGTATGATGGCCGATAATAGACTTGGGTACGCTCGCGAGATTACCATGAGGGGGTTAAGGAAGAACCCGAGACAAGCGATAATATTGCAGAAATTAGTGCAGATCAATATGCTTGAAGAGAAATGGCAAGAGGCTGGAAAAGTTGCCGTGCAACTGGCTAAGCTACCACGACAAAAAAATCTTGCTAAGTTTTATTTAGCTAATATTTTTCAAGGCCAAGGTGAGCACCAGAAAGCGATTGCACTTTATAAACAGCTCATGGGTGAATTTCCTGAGCAGCTCCGTGTTTTGAAAAATATGGGTATTAGTTATGCAAAGTTAAATAAGCGTTCTGAGATGATCGGCTATTTAGAGAAGCATATAAAAAATAGTGAAAATAACATTGCAGCAACTTTGGTATTAAGTGATTTATATACTGAAAATAAGCAATATACTAGTGCAATAAAATTATTAAAAAAATTAATAGCTGAAAAGCCGCAAGTCGTCATCGTTAAACAAAATCTAGCTAAAATTTACATCGAAATAAATAAGGTTGATAAGGCAGTACTTATTTATAAGCAAGGTTTGGAGATTTTACCTGGAAATATACGTTTATTATTAGGGTTGGCATCTGCTTACGAGCGTCAAAATGCATTTGATAAAGCAGTTGAAGTATATGAGCAATTAATAGTTCAAAGTCCTGGCTTACAAGTGGCTGCAAATAATTTAGCGGTGTTGTTAGTTGAACAATTCCCTACTGATGATAACCTCAAGCGCGCTCGACAATTAGTGGATAACTTTACTAGTACAGAACAGCCTTATTACCAAGATACTTATGCATGGACTTTATTGCATACAGGGGCAGTAAGAGAAGCTTTGGATGTGTTTAAAAAAATGATTATTAAATCTCCTGATGTGCCGGTGTTTAGGTATCACTTAGGTGTTGCTGAGTATAAAGATGGTAATTTTACGGCAGCTCTCATTCAGTTGGATCAAGCAATTAACTTAGGAGAATCAGGTATTTTCTTTGCGGAGAGCAAGCAAGCCAAGAAATTGAAAAAGGAAATTATTGCTAAATCTGGTAGGTAGTGGTTATTGCCATTCTGGAGTCATTTTAGACATATGAGTTTATTGAGTTTATTGAGTATAGAGGAAATATAATGCGACTTATTAATTATAAGTTAATAGTTTTACTGTTGGGTGCTTTAATTGTTAGTGGCTGTTCTTACCCTGAATTAAAAGATGATGCTACCTTAACTGGGGATTATACCTATTTGATAGGCCCTGGTGATAACGTTAATATTTTTGTTTGGGGGCATCCTGATGTTTCGCAGTCAGTTCCTGTTCGTCCTGATGGGAAAATTACTATGCCTTTGGTGGAAGATGTTTTAGTGAGTGGTAAAACTCCATATGAATTGGCACGCGCAATGGAAAAAGAGTTGGCTGTTTATATCAGGGACCCTAAAGTAGTAGTTATGGTTACTGGGTTTACAGGTGTCGATGCGCAGCAAATTCGTATAGTAGGGCAAATTCAAGGCGGTGGCGGTGGCGGTGGCGGCGGTGGCGGTGGCGGTGGCGGTGGTAGGGGTAGCGACAATGCTTATGGTAATAGTAGGAATAGTCTCATTAAAATTAGTTAATCT
>CAZXJK010000101.1:5677-9210 GCA_964640895.1 uncultured Methylomonas sp. | reverse complement strand
GAAGACGGATAAAAAGACCAGCAAGTTGTCGAAATTATTTCGTGTACATTCCTTATTCGTCCTTATTCAAAACTCTACGCGAACCATTGCCTTCTGGTTCACTAACAATACCTTCCGCTTCCATTTGATCTATCATACGTGCTGCACGATTATAACCAACTTTAAAGCGCCGTTGTACACTAGAAATAGAAGCTTTACCTGTCTCCATAACAAAATCAACGGCATCACCATATAAAACATCCGTTTCATCAACAACAGCGTCATTATTCGCAGGATTTTCTGGCGGATCTTCTTTTATAATATCCTCGATATAACTTGCGCCACCTTGTGTTTTCAAGTAATCCACGACCGCATGCACTTCCTCATCGGCAACAAAAGCACCGTGAGCACGTAACGGCACACTGGTACCTGATGGTAAAAACAACATATCACCATTACCAAGTAAAGCCTCTGCGCCACCTTGATCTAAAATTGTACGTGAATCAATGCGTGATGACACTTGGAAAGAAATACGGGTGGGTACATTGGCTTTAATCAAACCTGTTAATACATCGACTGAAGGGCGCTGCGTTGCCAAAACTAAATGTATACCTGCTGCCCGTGCTTTCTGCGCTAAACGTGCAATCAGCTCTTCTACTTTCTTACCCACTATCATCATCATATCTGCTAATTCATCAATCACGATGACAATACTAGGCAAAGTCGATAAAGTAGGGAATGATTCACCTTCAGCTAATGGTTCAATTAGTTGAAACAAAGGATCGCGTAACGGCTCCCCATTCGCTTCTGCTTCAATCACTTTATCATTAAAGCCTGCCAGATTCCTAACCCCTACCTTAGACATCAGTTTATAACGGCGTTCCATTTCTGCCACCGCCCAGCGCAAGGCATTTTGCGCTTCTTTCATGTCAGTCACAACAGGGGTTAATAAATGTGGAATGCCTTCATAAATTGACAGTTCCAACATTTTTGGATCAATCATAATCATCCGCACTTGTTCAGGGGTTGCTTTATACAAGACACTTAATATCATGGTATTAATCGCAACCGACTTACCTGAACCGGTGGTTCCCGCGACTAATAAATGCGGCATTTTGCCTAAATCTGAAACCACTGTTTGCCCAGAAACATCTTTCCCTAAAGCAAAGGTAATCGGTGACTTAGCGGCCTGAAAAGGTTCTGAGTCTATAATTTCACGGAAAGAAACTAACTCACGTTCTTGGTTAGGGATTTCAATGCCAATATAAGGGGTACCTTCAATAATCTCAACAACGCGCACGCTGGTGACTAACAAGGCACGTGCCAGATCTTTAGCCAGCCCACTAACACGACTTACCTTTACACCTGGGGCTAATGACAGTTCGAAACGGGTAATAATGGGGCCAGGATAAGCGCCTTCAACTTCTGCAATGACTTTATAATCTTTTAAGGCCCGCTCTACTGAGCGTGATATGTCTTCCAACTCGTCTTCAGTGTAGGCATCCACAGATTGTTCATGCATTTGCAATAAATCAATAGTGGGCAAATGATAATCAGGCTTATCTGGAAAACTGAAGGCAACTTGCTGCGATATTTCTATAGCGTCATCGACAGGCTTGCTGAACTTTTCCGAAAATGCGGCCAATATATTGGAGGCAGTTTGCTCGGCTTGTAAAAACATTGATGGGTTTTCATCGGTATTTTCAACATTTAATGCTGCATTATCGAACTTTTTTTCCGATATTAACCTAACAATTGCATCATTAGCATCTTGCATTGACGATTTATTTTCACCTTGCCCTTCGGCAGGTTTAGACTTACTCGCTAATAAATCAATTTTTTCTTGTTTACCTAGCCCAAATAGCTCTTTAAGAGAATTGGGAATGGCTGGCGCATCATTTATCGGTTTCTCAGCAGCTAATTCACTGCTATTCGCACCGGCTACAAAATCACTTAAACCCAAATCAAGATCTTGCAAAATTGGCTGATCGTCAGGCTCTTCGGTAAAGTCATCACTTAAAAGGTCTGGAGAGAAATCAGTCAAATCAGCCAAGGGGTTATCAGTAGTCGATTGTACGGCGGTAGCAACTAAACCACTGCCATCCTCTATAGAGCCACCTTGATCTGCAGCAATAATTTGTTGCTCAAGCATATCAGGCTCTACGATAACTTCAGTACCTACCGCACCTAAAACCCCGCCACCTAACTCTATTGACTCACCTTGGCTTACAGATATGATCTGCTGTTCAAGCATAACAGGTGCTTCTATAACACCTGCACCCGCATCAATTACCACTTCCTCAACAATGTCAGCAATAGCGACTTGCGCTTCAAAAACATTTATATCTTCTTCAGCTAGCTCATCAGGTAAAGAAGGCTCAGATGCAACTACATCTACAGCAGTCGGCTCAAAAATTGGCTCACCAAGATCTTGCAGCTCAGCATCCATTATCGAAATAACAGGCTCAGGTTTGGCCTGTTCATCAAATTCCATAACAGGCATGACGACAGCATCCATTTCCATTGCATCAAGTTGGTGATCAATTGGGCCACTATTAGACTTAACTAAATGAGTATTGACTGCATCAGTAGCTAATGACTTATTCTGCTGAGGCATACCGAGCCATTTTTGAATTTTAGCCAATACGAAGCCAAAAGCAAACAAGGTGTACTTACCAACCCACTCTAGACCACGCAAAGCCGAGATGCCAGTCAGTTTTTCTAAGCCATACAATAGAATAAAGCCAATAACAATAGGGACAAAAACTAAAGCCAATATGCCAAAAATAGCAGAGGTATCAATTGCAAAACTGTCGCTCTTATCACTGATCATGCCAATAATAATTAATGCGCTGGTCACATAAAGCCCTGTGCGTAATGACTTGGAGTAATACCACGCACGCACAAAAGCAAAGTAACCTTTCTTGATTGGTTTTCTTCTATTCACAGAGTTTTCTTCTATTCACCAGCAATACATAATCTACATTATGTATTGCCTAAGATTAATGGTTCCAGCTCTGCATATGCTGCATACATAACTGATTTAACGCTTGTGCACGCTGATGGTTAGCGGCCTCGGTATAACAACGTAATTCGGGTGCGTTTCCTGAACCACGCAGATGCACGACCTCTTCATTTGCCAAGGTAATCCGCACACCATCAGTATAATCAATACTAAGTGCTGCTGCTATTTGCCCTGCAAATAAACGCTTTATGACCGCGGCATCGTTATCCAATTTCCCTGATTGCATTTCTGCCAGAATTGACTGGCTCAGCTCAGTCGGAAAATTCTTAATGCGATCGCTATAGGTAATACGAGCAGGCAAGGTTGCTAACAAGGCAGCAACCGAACCAGTTTGCTGTTTGGCCATCAATAAAATACACAACGGCACCAAGATTGCATCTCTGGTTGGTAATGCGGCTAGCTGCTGTCCAGATAAGTTGACGGGTGTATTTAATAAAAACCCACCATTGGCTTCATAGCCTACTACCGTATTTTTATCAGTAATAGCCTGCATGGCTGAAATCACATAAGGCGAGCCAATTTTAGTGCG
>CAZXJK010000101.1:0-5577 GCA_964640895.1 uncultured Methylomonas sp. | reverse complement strand
CGTATTGCTTCGGTATCAACAGAAATAAAGCTATCTGACCGCCCTAAGGCAAGCACCTCAGCACCGAGGCCAGACAAAATTGTTTTGAAAATATCTCGGCCGACAGACGAGTGCTCATAAACACCTACCTTTAAACCAGATAATGCATTGTGTGGAAAAAAACCTAAATAGCGCTGAATATATTGTTCTTGAGCAGTATTAACAACGGCAGGTAAGTAATCAGGTTTTAATAACGCCACTTGGGCATCAAACAAAGTAACATTCAATGTCGGCTGCTGTGCCAAAATGCCTTGCTCATCTTGTTTCAGCACTTCACCGTCAGGCTTATTAAATTTAATACCATTGCGATCATCTGGAATATGACTGCCTGTGACCATAATGGTGGGGATCTTTTGGCTAATCCCATATAGGGTCAAAGCTGGCGTAGGTAACAAGCCACAATTTATAATTTGGTAACCCGCATCACAAATAGCTGCGGCAACTGCATTCATAATACGTGGCGTACTACTGCGCAAGTCGCCACCCACACCGACAGTATGCCCAGCTTGAATAGCATCAATAGAACGTAAATACTGTAAAAAAGACAGCGTATAGAGGTAACAGACTTGATCGGTCATATCACTGACCAAGCCACGAATACCACTGGTACCAAACTTAACCTTGTTTTTCATTGTGCCTCGTTCTTGAATAGGTAACAACATTCTTATCGTTACTCGCACTCCAGCTTAGGAATGCCGCTGGTGACGCTCTGCGTCACACAATACAGGTGCTCACTAATACTAAAAAAGACAGGCTAAAGACCTGCGCCTCAGCCTATTAATAAGTTGGGCAATTACAATATAACGCACATAAACAAAAGACCTCAAGACTAGCAAGCCAAACTATTTTTTCTTTTGTTTTGCCTCAATTTCTACTTTACGTGCAACTTGCGCTACTTTATCCAATACTCCATTAACATAGCGATGACTGCCATCAGCACCAAAGTACTTGGCTAATTCCACCCCTTCATTAATAACGACTCGATAAGGTGTTTCAGGCTTTTGTAATAACTCATATACCCCAATGCGTAAAATAGCACGCTCAACCGGGTCAATACTGTCTACTTCACGATCAACAAAATTAACCATCGAGGCATCAATGCGCTCTAAATGTTTAGGTACACCATGAAACAAATCAATAAAATAATTTTTCTGTGCATTCTTTAAGCGTTGTTCTTCGTGAAACTGACGTTCAATAACATTTAAATTTTGCCCAGTCATTTGCCATTGATACAACGCTTGTACAGCACATTGTCTAGCTTTTGTTTTTGCCGAACTCATTAAGCTTCCAAGTTATTAAACAAACTAACCATTTCAATAGCCGATAAAGCAGCTGATGCACCATTATTACCTGCTTTAGTCCCTGCACGCTCAATGGCTTGCTCAATACTATCTACGGTTAATACCCCAAAGCTCACCGGAATATCATACTGCAAAGACAATTGCGCAATACCTTTAACACACTCGCCTGAAACATAATCAAAATGTGGTGTTGCTCCACGAATGACCGCTCCCACTACCACAATTGCATCATATTTTTTAGATGCTGCAAGGCGTTGTACTACCATTGGTAATTCAAAAGCGCCAGGGGCTTTGACTAAAGTAATATCCTCTTTATCAACACCGTGTCTTACCAAAGCATCAATTGCACCATTTTCTAATTGCTCAACAATAAAGCTATTAAAACGCGAAGCAAGCACACAATACTTACCTCCTTGTGCTGAAAAATTACCTTCAATTACTTTTACTGCTGACATATTTGCCTCTCTAAAATATTTAATCTGTGTAAGGTGGGGGGGGGGAGTATAACGACTTAAAAAGTCATACAATAAAACCCATCTTAGTGTGATGGGGTTCATTATGTAGCTTCCTACTACTTCACTCTACCCATCCTACGGTTATTTTTTATGCATTTAAACTATATGCTACTGATCAGTATCCACTAATTCTAAGTCAAATCCTGACAAACCGAAATAGGTTTTATGCGCACCTAACACCTGAATTTTATGCACGCCTAAATCAGCAAGAATTTGTGAGCCAGTTCCGGTCGTACGCCAATTATCAGATTTCTCAGCGGCTGCAGGGATGACTACGCCATTATCTAACAATTGATACTGATGAATCAGTTCAGCCAAGGCTTTATCATTCTCTTCTTGACGAATTAACACCAATACCCCGCGCCCTTCTTCTGCTATTAAACGCATCGCATCACGTACCGGCATTTTGCAATCACTGCGTGTGGAAGCAAAAACATCATCCATTAAATTACGCGCATGCACCCGTACCAATACTGGCTCATCATTACTGACATTACCCATCGCAATCGCCAAATGCACTTTGGCATCATTACGATCTTGGTAAGCGTACAAACGAAAATCACCAAATTCAGTCGGTAATGCACACTCACTAATACGCTCTAAAGTGCTTTCATTCTTAGTACGATAATGAATTAAATCAGCAATAGTACCAATTTTTAAGTCATGTTTTTTAGCAAATAACTCTAAATCAGGTCGTCTTGCCATCGAGCCATCATCATTGAGAATCTCCACAATCACCGCAGCAGGCTCAGCACCTGCCAAGCGCGCCAAATCACAACCTGCTTCAGTATGCCCTGCACGATTCAACACCCCGCCATCACGCGCACGGATCGGAAAAATATGCCCTGGCTGCACAATATCATCTGCTTTAGCATCTTTAGCCACGGCACTCAGAATTGTTTTAGCTCTATCTGCTGCGGATATACCTGTGGTTACGCCTGTTGCTGCTTCAATCGATACGGTAAAGTTTGTCGAAAATGCTGCATTATTATCACTCACCATCAACGGCAGTCGTAATTGCTGACAACGCTCACTCGTAATGGTTAAGCACACCAAACCACGGCCAAATCGAGCCATAAAATTTATATCTTCAGGCCGCACATGATCGGCAGCCATCAGCAAATCGCCTTCATTCTCTCGATCCTCATCATCCATAATGATAACCATTTTTCCTTGGCGTATATCTTCAATAATTTCTTCAGTTGTATTCATGTTGCTTAGAAAAATCCGCTTTCTTTTAATAAATTTTCAGTCACTCCAGCAGGGCAAGTTGCAGCTGCCTCACCTTTCATTAACCGTTCCATATAACGTGCAAGTAAATCAACTTCCAGGTTAATTTTGCCACCGATTGCCAAAGAGCCTAAGGTTGTTTCACGTAATGTATGCGGTACCACATTAACACTAAACACTGCACCTTCTATTGTATTAATAGTTAAACTAATGCCATTAATACAAATAGAGCCTTTTTCGGCAATATACTTTGCTAAGTTGTCAGGTGCCTTAAACTTTAAACGCATGGAACGACCATCCTGTTTTTTTTCAACTAAAGCAGCCAAGCCATCAACATGACCACTGACGATATGCCCGCCCATGCGTGTTTGCGGCGTTAAAGCCAGCTCCAAATTAACTGGAGTCCCTGTTGCCGCCTGTTTTAAATTAGTACGCGCCAAAGTTTCATTAGACACATCGGCAACAAAGCCATATTCACTTAAGGAAACGGCCGTCAAGCAAATACCATTAACAGCAATACTGTCACCAATATTGGTATCTGCTAAAGATAGCTTGCCAGTATCAATCGTCAAGCGCACATCACCTGATTTTTGTTCAATTTTTGCTATTTTACCAACGGCTAAAATAATGCCTGTAAACATAAATACTCAACCAAAATTATTTAAATTATGTAATTCCATCTATATTGAAACTACAACCTTAATATTGGGGCTCATACTTCACCCACAAGATACAAACTCAATAAAATTCATCCTACGCTGTCGTAAGAACCTTATACTGCAAGCGTAAATCTATACCTATTTTACGCATATTCACAAACTGTAGCGGCTTCTTATCCGCCATCAAATGTACATTAGGCATCACAAATAAACCTCGGCCACTCGCCCCTAAAATACTAGGTGCCATATACACAACACACTCATCAATTAAACCCTGCTCCAGCAAAGCACCATTTAAAATACTACCCGCTTCAATCAAAACATCATTTACTTGCTGTTCAGCCAAGAAATACAAAACAGCCTCCAAATCTAAACGACCTTGCTGGTCAGCCTTTAAGCAATACACTTCGGCACCAGCTTGCTGCAACATGGCTGTTTTTTGCTCATCAACAGAGCACGTTAAAATCAAAGTTCGCCCCGATAAAGACAATAACTTAGCGGTAACAGGTGTTCTTAATGATGAATCCAAAATAACCCGCAAAGGTTGTTCAACTGCCACTCCTTGCATGCGCACATTCATGCTGGGGTCATCCGCTAAAACAGTCTCAACTCCAGTCACTATTGCACCACTTGCTGCGCGAAGCTTTTGCACATCTTGGCGTGCTTCCGAAGAAGTAATCCACTTACTCTCCCCTGATGCCATAGCAGTTCGCCCATCCAAACTCATCGCTAGTTTACTCAATACATAAGGCTTGTTGGTTAACATGCGGGTGACAAAGCCTTGATTCAGTGCTTGTGCCTCAGCCTCTAATACCCCCGATAAAACCTCAATACCTTGCTGTTCCAACATGGCAGCGCCACGTCCTGCCACCAACGGGTTAGGATCTTGCATAGCAATTACCACGCGTACAACACCTGCTTTAATTAATGCCTCAGCACAAGGTGGAGTTCTGCCATAATGACTACAAGGCTCTAAAGTAACATAAGCCGTTGCTCCAGCTGCATCTTTAGTATTTTTCAAGGCTTCAACTTCAGCATGTCCCTGCCCTGCACGACTATGCCAGCCTTCAGCAATAATCCCCCCATTTCGTACCAAAATACAACCTACCCGTGGGTTGGGCTTGGTGGTATATTGTCCCTGTTTAGCTAATTGTATGGCTCGCGCCATAAACTGGCTATCTAGCTCAGCCATATTGTGCTTTATTCTGCAAATCAGCCACCATATCGGTAAATTCACTGACATCTTGAAAACTACGATATACCGAAGCAAACCGTACAAAGGCAACATTATCCAATAAGCTAAGTTCTTTCATCACTTGCTCACCAATTGCTAATGCCTCTACCTCTCTATCACCCGCCGCCATCAGTGCTTTTTTAATACGCATAACAGCTGCTTCAATTTGATCACTACTCACTGGACGCTTTTCTAATGCCCGTAGAATACCAGCCCGTAACTTATTTTCATTAAAAGGTTCACGCAAGCCATCACGTTTAACCACCCTAGGCAAATTAAATTCAGTTACTTCATAAGTCGTAAAGCGTTCTTTACACTCCGCACACTCACGCCGCCGTCGCACTTGGTCACCCTCATGCGCCAACCGAGAATCTATTACTCGCGTATCTTGAGTCGTACAAAATGGACATCGCATAATAATTATTTGCTGGAATTTAAGGTCGCCGTCACAAAACGTAACAAAACCATTAATTTTACAATAAATTGACTTTTAAAGCTGATTTTTTATTTGTTAAACAAGAGAATAAATAATTATGCTCAACAAAAGGCACTGGGCTATAAGTATTCATCTAGATAGGCAAGATCAAAATTATTTGTTT
>CAZXJK010000100.1:0-9266 GCA_964640895.1 uncultured Methylomonas sp. | reverse complement strand
GTTGTTTCTAACCCAATGAAATTACTGGATGTCCCGTCTTAAGTTGGTAGCCGAATAGACGTGTAACCCAATATAAACCTACCGACTAGTAGAAATGAGGGCTACGAACTTAAGACGGGACTGTGGAAATTCAATCCCTTATGCAGGAGTGCAATCGCTTTAGCTATTGCTGTTTCGGAAATAGCTAAAGCGATTTCACTCCTGTCGTATGTCCCGTCTTAAGTTGGTAGCCGATATATTGAAAGGATTAAGCAGCCTAATCTCTCTCATATTAATGTTGGGGTTCGTACCTCACCCACAACCTACGAAAAACAATATAGAATCCATTACGTAAAATGGACACTGCTATTAGCAACTATCATATGATCTTAAAACAAGACATTGAACAGCGTATTATTTCACTAAAGAGTCTGGGAAGAATTTGCTATGACTATGCGGAGGACAAAAAATTATTTGTTTGGCAAGATTCGCGCCGACAAAAAAAAGATCTCAGCTGCTGAAGCCGTTTATAACCAAGCTGCAGCCCAAGTCAAATACCTTGAAGAAGTTCTGAAAGTTGAACGCTTATTACCCGCCATGTTTGGTGTGGGCAGACAAACCCCCATGCAACAAGCAACAACCAATAAAGGTCGTTGGCAGGCATTAGTTAAACAAGTGGTAGCAGTGCAAGAATATATTGGCAAGCCTAGTGATGGCAGAATGCTGGATGCGAAATATTGGACAGAAGCCATAGATCCTATGCATACACATTGGAAAAATCCACAAAATCACCCTGTATTCCAAAAATGGGTTGATTTGCGTCATAATGAAAAAGCAACTATTAGAATTAAAAACTATGCAAGGTGTGTACGCTCAGATATATAAAGCCCGAAAACAAGCTAGTTTCGGGCTTTATAAAAAGCTAAATTTTAAGTTATTACTTCCTTAATCCACCTGCTATACAGATGGTTTAAGGCCATTAGCAGCGACTAGGGATTCATGCTATTCATTATAGCTTTAATTGCATCCACATCCTCATCCGTTGGCTCTAGAGTAATGGTAACACCTTCACCACAACTAGCTGGTAACGGGTTTTTTTCCAAATCACGTTCCACATGTAGGCGCATACGCTTTTGACGTAAA
This sequence comes from uncultured Methylomonas sp., assembly GCA_964640895.1. GTDB lineage: Bacteria > Pseudomonadota > Gammaproteobacteria > Methylococcales > Methylomonadaceae > Methyloprofundus. The sequence goes on along the minus strand of CAZXJK010000100.1, from coordinate 8,144 downwards.
TCAGGCTCACTCCCTGCCAAAACTGTTTTGCTGTTAGGGTCTACTTGATCACATCTTGCAAATTGTGCCCCCTGTATTTTCATCATGATGATACAGCTTTCAGGCATAAATTTAGGTAAAGCAAAACCTAAATCTACCGTCACAAACTCATTTGCAGGCACGTAGGCTAAAGTACTTAAAGTATTGGTATCTATGTCATAAGAATTAACACTTTTGACTTTCCAAAAAGCCATTTTAGTATCTTCCGTTTTTTCTCTGCTTCCATAAGCAATAACTGTTGCTTGAATAGTATCCATTCCAAACATGGCAGCCTGATTATAGGAAGGGCTAGCACCCATTATAGGGTTGGCATTAAATACATTACCGCGCCGATCGGTTGTCATAAATAATGAGGGGTAAGGAAAAGTTGCTATCATTGTCGTATCTTCTTCTCCTGCTCTGGACAGAGTTGCCTTAACAGTTGGACCGACAGGAAGTGCAACACCAACAGCGGTAAGCCCAGTATTTTCCTCTCTACAGCTTGGGTGAATAGTGACAGTATCTCTTGCTCCTTCCAGAAAGCTTGTCGCTGCCTGTGTTGTTGATACCATTGTGATAGTAGAAACTAAAAGAAAAACTTTTGTGCTAATTTGCATTACTTAACTCCATATTGATTGTAATGATCCAGTGGAATCATATTACATGCAATAATTGAGCCATATTAATTTCATCTAATAAACAAACACTTATAATTAAAAAAATAGAAATAAGGACATTTTCCACTTAGAACTAAGTTAAATCACCTAGTACTTCTTTTCATATCACACAATTACTCAACACGCAAAAATTAAGGAATTCCACTCTTACTACTGTACAGTCAAAGCCATATGTACAACAATTTTATTATCTTCAGCATTAACTGCCACATCGCCATCGAGAATAAAAATACGCCCCTGTTCAATACCACCTTCTTGCACTAAATGCCGCGCAATATTTCGAGCACGCGTTAATGCCAAGGCACGTAACTTATGTTGGTCAGGCTTGATCACCCCTGACAGCATATTCTTAGCCACGATATTAAACTCGCCCATGTCTTCATGAATAAGTCGTGCTGTTCCAAACATGGAGCGTTCACCTAATTCAGGAAAGGTTTTAATAAATAAATCCGCTAATAAGCGCTCATATTCATCATCAGAAAGCTCTATATACTCTGCTAGTTTTATCTCACCTTCTTTTTTAAGTTCAGCAGAACGAATTTGCTTTAATTGATCCATTAAAGCTTGCTCTTTCATCGCCGGCCAATCTTGATTGGTATAAGCTCCGCCTTTTACTTCAAGGCTTAGTTTAGGCTTCTGCTCAAGTGCCGTCGATAATTCGGCTATTTTGTGTAGTTCTTCAGCGGATAGCTCTGCACTACCAGGCACAAAACTGATCACACTAAAATCTTCATCACTATTTAACAATGAGCCTATCGCAGAAAATGGAGAAGCAGCCACTTTGATCAACAGATTAACAAAAGTATCCAACACTAAAGGCCCAATACTAAAATCAGGGTCATCCATACTGCCTTGTAAAGGCATGTTAATAGTGATTTTGCCATCCTTATCTTTTAATAAGGCAATCGCCAAGCCCAAAGGTAAGTCAACTGCATTAGGGCTATCCACATGTTCACCTAATTCAAGCTGGTCAATTTGTAAATCATTGGTGGCCGTGAGTTTTTTATCCGCTACCTTATACATTAAGTCCAGCGACATTTTACCTTTCTCAATCTTATTGCCCGTAAACTCAACCATATAAGGTGATAAAAAAGGCAATGGCAAACTTCTAAAGTGCATGCCTATATCTAAATCATCTAGGTTAGGTGTGAACGCGCCTTTAATATCAATCGGCGATAAATCAAAAACCTTACCTTTTATATCGACTTTGGTTTTTGTTTTTTGATTTGAGGTAACACTGTCTATATCACCATCCAAATCATTGAGCTTGACCACGAAAGGCAGAATAAGTGAATAGTCAGAAAAATCTGATTCTCCCCCTCTAATATTAATTTCACCAATATTATAAGCAAAAGCAGGCGAATTTTTAGTAGCAGGTTTAGCTTTTACTTTTTTGACTGGTTTTTTGCTCGGTTTTGCAGAAATAATGACATCATCAATATTTGTCGATTTATCTTTTTTGATGGTAACTCGCGCATAAAGCTTATCTAAATCAATGGATTTAATATTTAATTTGCCAGGCTGTAAATTAAAATCCAAATCATTCAACCTGAGTTCCTGCCAGTTTAAAAAGTCCTGATTTAAAACATGATCACGGGTATGTAATTTTTTGACACTGACTTGACCTTTATAATTTAAATCTAACTCGTCTTTAACAAGTGCAACAGCTAATTTCCCTTTGGTATTAAAGTTACCATTAATGATGTCAAGTCGTGCAAATTGGTTAATATAAGGTTCAAAAGTGCTGATCGCAATTTGGCTAATGGCAATATTTAAATCTGTGCTAAAAGGCTCCAGCACTGAAGATCCCGAAATATTGATTTTGCCTTTTTTATTAACTTGCAGATTCAATGCTAAAGGTAATTTAGCACCTTGCTGCGTAGAAAAATTATTGACGGTAAAGTTTAAGGCAGATAAATTTAAATTGACTGGTTTCTTTGGGGTGAAATCTTTAAACTGTAAGGCATAATTTTCAATTTTAAATTCCTCTAGAACCAAAGTCCATGGCGACTCCTCAGGCTGTGTCTTTGTTGCTTCAGGTTCAGCTTGTTGCGGTGCTTCTGGCACTGATTCCGATTCCAACACAGTTGCCGGAGCAAATAAGCTTTGATAATTAATCACGCCTTGCTTGTCTAGCCATGCCTGAATAGTTCCATCGCTAGTACTTAGTGACTTGATGAGCACACTTTTCTTTTGTAAATCAAAATCTAATCCAGCCATTTTAATACTAGGGACATGTACTAGTTTGGCATCTTGTTGGCTCGCCAGATTAAACGCATCTAAATTCAAATAGCCTTGATTTGCGGTCATTTGTAATAACTTACCTGCAACAATATGATAATTTTTAATACCCAAATCTAATGCAGCAATCGTTATTGCAACTGGCTCTGCTGGGCGTTGATCAGTAAATTTTAATTTAGATTTATTTAAAGCAAGCTCTGTTATTTTGATATCCCATGGCTTATCTTCTGTCTCCACCTTATCTGCGGAACTTTCTTTAGACACTTCTGCTTGTGTCTGCGGCTGGTTTTTAGTCGCAAAAAGTGCCTGATAATTAATTTCACCCGCTGGATTTAACCATGTATCGAAAGCGGCTTGTCTAGATTCTACTTTAGCAATATTTACAACTTGTTTTTGCAAATCAAAATCAATGCCATCAATGGAAAAATAAGGGATGCTGATAACTGCCTTCTTGCTATCTAAGGCGGTAAATTTTAAATTTTCAGTTAATAATTGCCCTTCTGTCAGCGTAAAAGCCACTTCTTCTTCGATATATGAGAATTCATAATTAAACTTGATTAACTGCGACCCATCAGTCCATTTAAACTGCATGGTATCTTGTAAAAAGAGTTTCCATACTCGTGCGTATTGAATATCTTTAATTTCCAACTCACCTGTTGAAAACACAGGGTTAACACCAAAACTTCCCTTCCAATTTAAAGTCCCACCCGAATTTAACTTCAAGGAAAAACCTAAGTCAGCACCTTCATCAGGTAAGGTGCTAAAGTGCGCTAACTCTAAGCTAATATCCTGTACTAAGGTAATGACGGGGGCAGTATAAGTTGAATCTACTCGCTCAAAATCACCATTAATTAGGGCGACACGTTCAATAATAACGGGAAAAATACCACCTTCTTCGTCTACCTTAGCTTCTTCAGGCTCTTCTTCTACGGAATCAGACGCTAAATCACTAAAATTAAAACGATCATCTTTTAAATGCTCTAATCTTACATAAGGTTCAACTAATCTAATATCTTCAAAAACTAAAGCCATGTTTTTTATGCTAGACCAGACTTGCACATTAATATAAAACTCTTTAAAGGCAACAAATTTTTGTTGCTCATTTACTTCCTGCATGGCAAAACCATGTAGTGCAAATTCCAGTGAAAACGGGTTAAAATCCACCTGCTCCAATGATGCTTTACGGCCTGTCTCAGTCTCTATGATACTAGGCAGTTGGCTCTCTATCACTTTAGGTAAAATTATAAAACCTAATAATGCATAGGTGGCAATTAGGCCACCGACAATGAGAGCCGGTTTACGAATTTTTTCTATTATTTCGGTATTCATAATGTTTACTTCAAGACTTAAAGTTTAGGCACAAAGCACATCTTTCGGAGCTAGATGCGCTTCCTATCGTTAATAGTTCCCTCGCTCCAGCGTGGGAATTCATCCTTGATCGCTCCAGCGTTCTGGATACTTGACGCTGGAGCATCACAAGCAGCATTCCCACGCTGGAGCATGGGAACGATAACAACCTAGGTTCCTGAGCAGAGCTGTGTTTCCACGCATTTCAAACGGAACAAACAAGGTCTTATCTTTACTTAGGAATGAGAATTCAATAATACCTAAATCTGACTTTCAAGTATGATTAAATCCTCTCCCCTTAAGTACACAACAGTAGATTAATTTATCACTCTATAGGTTATGGTAACCAGTTTCTTCATGCAAGATAATATCTAAACCTTGCACCTCTTCATCTTCTGAAACACGTATGCCCATCACCCCATCAAGAACTTTAAGAATGACATAACTAAAACCAGCACTCCAAGCAACTGTTACTACAACAGCCAGAGTCTGTACACCCACTTGATCAAGCATGCTCATTGATAACCCTAAACCACCCATGCTTTCAGCTGCAAAAACACCCGTTAAAATAGACCCAATGATACCGCCTACACCATGCACAGGAAAGACATCTTGAGTCATCAATTTTGAAGTGACGCTGAACAATTTGTACTGCATAAAAACAGACGATACCTGCAGTAATACCAATAGCCAAAGCACCTGCTGGCCCTACAAATCCAGAAGCAGGCGTAATAGTTCCTAGACCTGCTACCATACCAGTAACAATACCTAACACACTCGGTTTACCAAACTTAATCCACTCAATAACCATCCAGGTTAAAGAGCCGGCCGCCGCACTAATATGGGTAACCCAACATAGCCATACCTGCAGAACCATCAGCTGTTAACGCACTACCCGCATTAAAACCAAACCAACCAACCCAGAGCATACCTGCACCTGTCACGACCATAGGCATATTATGAGGTGGCATCGCTGTTGTTGGAAAACCTCTTCTGTTGCCAATCACTAAAGCCACCACTAAAGCAGAGACCCCCGCAGTAATATGAATCACAATTCCGCCAGCAAAATCTAATGCTCCCATCTCAGCTAACCAACCACCGCCCCAAACCCAATGACAAATAGGAACGTAAACTAATAATGCCCATGCTGCACTAAATGCCATCATTGCAGAGAACTTCATCCGTTCCGCAAAAGCGCCTACGATTAACGCAGGTGTAATAATAGCAAAAGTCATTTGGAACATAAAATAAACTGTTTCCGGAATGTCTCCTACTAAACTATCGGTACCCATATCAGGTATAAAAGCTTTGGATAAACTACCGATAAAAGCTTGCACACTACCACCATCAGTAAAAATCAGGCTATACATACCTGCCATCCACATAATGGAAATAAGGCACTTGGAAATAAATAAGCATCCAATATTTGGGTAGGATTTTTGTTTGTCATTAGTGCTGTAGCAATAGGCGCATAGCAGGCTACGTAACTATTGCTACAGTACTGATGACGGACAAAAAAACCAGTAAAGATGGATGATTATTTATTTCCAGGTGCCTAAGGCAAGTAATCGCAAAGCACTGCATCAAGACTGAGAGTACGTTTTTACTGCGCACTAAGCCAGCATAAAATAATGACAGTCCCGGCAAGGTCATAAATAAAACTAACGCTGTCGAGGTTAAAACCCAAGCAGTATTTGCCTGGTTTAATTCTTCAGCAACCGCAAGACTTGGCATTAGCATTAATGCCAGTAAAACCAAACTTTTTTTGTGCTGTAAAATATTCATCATCATTTCCGAACTAAATTGCTTCATTACCTGTTTCACCAGTACGAATCCGAATGACTTGTTCCAAATTAGTCACAAAAATCTTACCATCACCAATTTTGCCAGTATTTGCAGACTTTACAATGGCAGCAATCGCTTGCTCAAGAATATCTTCCGTTACCGCAATTTCTAATTTTACTTTAGGTAAAAAGTCAACGACGTATTCTGCACCTCGATATAATTCAGTATGGCCTTTTTGCCGACCAAAGCCCTTTACTTCCGTAGCTGTTACGCCAGAAATTCCTATTTCAGAAAGCGCTTCGCGTACATCATCTTGTTTAAAAGGTTTAATAATTGCAGTAATCAGTTTCATAACACCTACCTCGAAGTAGAGACTAAAGTAAATGCATATTCTACACAATAATAATATGGCATTGCACACAAACTACAAAAATCTATTACTTAGGCACCTGGAAATAAATAATCATCCATCTTTACTGGTTTTTTTGTCCGTCATCAGTACTGTAGCAATCGTTACGTAGCCTGCTATGCGCCTATTGCTACAGCACTAATGACAAACAAAAATCCTGCCAAAATATTGGATGCTTATTTATTTCCAAGTGCCTTAGTTTGAGAATAAAATAATCTTTATTGGCACAATAGCCTTATATAAAATATTTTGCTATCCTGAATTTATACACTTCCAGTAGCCAGACCTTCTTATCACAAAGGACACAGTCATGTTTAAAGCTTTATTTCTCACTCTAATACTATTGCAAGGTTGTAGTTTGACCTCACAACCCGCTTCTGCCACTACTGAAGGAACTCAAACCATCTCCCAGATGCTACTTAATCAACAATGGCAACTCACTGGTTATTTAACACCTCAAGGCATGCAAGCTCCATTAACTAAACATTTAGCAAGCATTGAGTTTGCGACAAAAAAACTATCTGGAAGTACGGGATGCAATCAATATTTTGCTAGCTACCAGCATACAGAACCCAATATCCTCCAGATTTCTCAAGCAGGCTCTACCATGATGGCCTGCCCTGGAGAGATTATGCAACAAGAACAACAATACTTAACAAACTTAGCAAAAACCCGCTACTTCAAAATTGATCATGAACAACTACAATTACTAGACGAGCAACAACAAGCACTTTTAACTTTTAAGCTCGCACCCACAATATCTTTACAAGATACCCACTGGCAAATGACTAGTATTAATAATGGCAAAGGCGGCGTAGTAAGCAGTGCTTTTACCAAAAAAGCCCATTTATTATTTACTAATGGAAAATTACAAGGGAAAACGGGCTGCAATACGCTGTTTGCAACTTACCAAGTAGATGCCAACAAACTAAGCATCAGCACAGTCGGTAGCACTCGTATGCGATGTCCTGAAAGTGCTTTAATGCTTCAAGAACAACAGATAACACAAGCTTTAGCTAAAGTTGATCATTTTGAAATACGCAATCAGCAACTGCGATTACTCAGTGCTCAGGGATCGTTGTTATTAAGTTTAAAGCAACAATAACAAATATCATCATTACCAGCCCCCCTAACTAGAAAATATCCATCACTATTAAGTCAAAAACCATGAAACCCATTGTAGAAATATTTTCCCAAGGTGAAGAAGTTATTAGTGGTCAGACGGTCGATAGTAATGCTGCTTGGTTATCACAAAAACTGGTTCAAATTGGCTTTACAGTTACTCGGCATACTGCTGTAGGTGATAATTTGGCTGATTTGCAAACTCTCTTGCAAGAAATATCTACCCGTGCCGATGTGTGTATTTGTACTGGCGGCTTAGGCCCTACAATTGATGACCTGACTACCCAAGCTGTAGCGGAAGCATTTGCGCGGCCACTTGAGCTGGATGCCATAGCACTGGAACAAATCATTCAATTTTTTGCTAACCGTAAGCGCACGATGGTTGATTCTAACCGTAAGCAAGCTTATTTCCCTACTGGTGCTGAGCGCATTGATAATGCATGGGGCTCTGCCCCCGGCTTTTCCTTACAACAGCAACGTTGTTGGTTTGCCTTTGTACCTGGTGTACCTTTTGAAATGAAAGGTATGTTTAATGAAATCATTGC
>CAZXJK010000099.1:0-9289 GCA_964640895.1 uncultured Methylomonas sp. | reverse complement strand
AATGCACTGCTATGGTAACGTAGGCTCGTAGGCATGGAGAACGTACTCTGTCCTCTGCCGTCAATACCGCTGACAGAATAAAGGTGTTCTTCCCGTGTACCTGCAGAGAGAAAGCGCACCTTTGGTTTGGGTTTGACCGTTATCTGTTGACTGCTGCATCCGGGAATAAAGGGATACAAACAGCTAACAACTGTTGCTTTAAGTATTCGGCGGCGGCGATGGTCGGGTTGTTTTTTAGAGTCAGCCAGGCAATTAATCACCGTCATTACTGCTAAATCCAATGGTAACGCCTAAGGTCTGGGATAGATTTTGTTTAATAATAGCAATCAATTTAATCAGCTCTGTATGTAGTTCCTTGCCCTTCGCTTGAGTTGCTGAATTATTCATCTGATTAAATAAGGGCTTAGGTAATGCCGTTGCAAGCTCTAGACATTTGGTAATTTGTGTGCGTAAACCAAATTCTAATTCAGTTTCATTATAATTGTTGATTAATAAATCATCTAAACCAAAACGACTGCCACCGTAATAAACTTGCTGAAAGGTAATGAGGCTACTGATAATATTTTCCTGCGAATTCTGACTGCGCCATGATTCCAAAAAGTAAGCATTAACTTTCGCATTGGGTAAGCGCAACCCAAAGGGTTTACCTACCTTAAGGTTCTTGATGATTTCAATTGCGACCAGTGATTCGCGCAGTATGACGGAAAAAGATTCGTCAATAACTTCCTGCTTATTGGAATAGCTAAATTCAGCAAGGTATCCATGACTGGAATTGCCCCATGCCTTGAGTAAATCTTGCGCTTGCTTGCTTAAGTTCTTTGCCGCTGCTTTTAGGTAATCACAACGTTGATTTGCACTGTTGCCATCCGTAAAGGTGGAAAAACCTCCTTCTTCAGAGTCAAAGATAAGATATTCCATAACTGACAGCCCTTGTGCAGGTGAAGGAGCTTTCGCAAGTTCCTCAGTATTAGGTGACTGATTGGCATTTAGAAAATTCCGCGTCATCTTTCTGACTAGGTTTTTATCATCTGGCCAAAACTGAATCTTGAGATCAAGGAAGTTGTCTAATGCTGGACCGAAGCGAAAAGGCAGGGTTTGCGCCCATGTCTGCTTAGTGGTACTCCAAGAGCTTTTAAGTTGTGCAAATTGCTCAGCAGTGCGACCTGTATTACAAAATGTCTCCGTTGTCTGAGATAAATGTTTGCTTTGCATTGAAAAAGTCTCAAACGTGGGAAGTAGCACTCGTTCAGTAACATCTTTGACAAAAGCACGATTTGCATCCTGTTTATTGCCCGCATCAATGAAGGCACCTTGCATGCTGCCAGCGGCAAAAGTTTGTGATACTGAGCAAAAAGTTAATGATAGTGCCCATATGAAACCCGCTAGATAGAGAGTAGCTTGTTTGGGCAATAAATTAACTCGAGGCGCATTATTTGACGCAGTATCATCCATTTGCATTCCATCAGCCTTAGAGGTTATATTCATTATTATCATCCAATATTAAAATGAAGTTACAAGTATTTATAAGGATTCAAGAAATTTAATTAAAGCATTTCTTTGCTCTGCATCGAAAGAGAGAACCCTCTGTTTTGACGTTTCAGCTTCGCCATTATGCCACAAAATAGCTTCCATCAGATTACGTGCACGCCCATCATGTAAAAAAAGTGTATGACCATTGACTGTTTCGGTCATGCCAATTCCCCATAACGGAGTTGTTCGCCACTCACGGCCATTTGCTAGGAACTCGGGTCTGTTATCAGCCAAGCCTTCTCCCATGTCATGCAATAGTAGGTCAGTAAAAGGGTGGATGGTTTGATTCGCCAGTTCAGGAAATACCTCTGAGTCACCTGTCTTTAAGGTAGGAATATGGCAGGCCGCACACTGAGCCTCATGGAACAATTGCTTGCCCTGCAATACAATGGGGTTATTGACATTACGTCTGCCCGGCACAGCTAGGTTGCTGGAATAAAATACCACAAAATCTAGAATATCATCACTGACTTCAGGTTCACCACCACTAGGCTCTAACAGACAATCCACTTGCACTGCTGTACACTCGTCAGCAGGAAAAATAGAGGTAGTCAGTCCCATATCGCCATTGAATGCGCCAGCGGATTGCTGTCTGACAGTTGGTTGCCCTAACTTCCATCCGTAACGCCCCAATGCTTGACCTTGTTGTTCGACATCCCATACCCAGTTAGCACGGCCACTAATTCCGTCCTCATCCAGATCGAGAGGATCTTCGCGAGATAGAATAGTGCTTTGCGGAATCGCATCAATCAGGCCCAAGCCAATCATTGGTGGTGCCATACGCGCGGACATCATGACATGACTTGCGAATGGGCCGTAGTTGAGTTGCTCAATACGGAAAGTGGGTTGCCGCAACTCGACTTTATAGCCATCGGTAAATCTTTCGGTAATACTGGTATAGCTTACTTTTATCTGCCCTTCGGGGGCAATATTTGGGCTGGAAAAATCTTGCAGTTGCCCACCGTAATTTGGTTCGGGAAGTGGGCCATGTGTTTCCTGTAATAATTTTTCTTGCTCTGTTTTCGCGGGAACACTCAATCTCATTAACATGGAAATTGCGCTGTCCTGATCGTTTTCGGGTGGATGTCCACGCCCATCTTTAACGTGGCAGTTCTGACAAGCATTAGTATTGAATAATGGCCCTAAACCGTCACGAGCCGTAGTTACTGTTGGCGCGGGAACCCAAGGGTTGCGAAAGAATGAATTACCCACGGAAAAATCCAGCCGTCTAAAAATTCCCAGACTGGCAGAAGGCAGAGAAAAGGCATCCTGGTTAAAAGTAAAGGTCGTTGCACTCCCGCCCGAAAGGCGTTCATTTTCTTCAGCTTGGCTAAAGTCCTGATGAATTGAAAACTTTACTGCTGGCGAGGTATAAAGGAATTGTCCAGCTGCATTTTCAAATCCAACAGACAGTGTAAAGTCACCAGGAAAATCATGCAGATTCTCCACAATGGAAAACGGAACGGTCGCTGGCAAGTTATCAGTGTATGTTATTAAAGGAATTAATGACGCGATACTGCGATCCCAAGCTACCCAATTTGATTCCGCTGTTTTCATCCAAGCCACGCCCGCTTGAATAGCCACTAGATACAGCTTGCCTGATCCGCCGACATTGTCCTCTGGGCTAGTAAAGGTTGCAAAAACAGATAACAGATCAGCTTCTGCAATATTGCTTTCAGACGGTACCTGAATATTAAATTCGACCTGCGCCCCTGTTTTTTCGCCACTTAGGAAAAAGGTATCACGAGTATGAGTTGCAGCCATACTATATGAACTATTAAGAGCTATAAAAAAAACCAAGGATATTGTTTTGATGTTTGACATATTTGATTTCACTGATTTGCTAATATATAAAGAATATTAAACCCTATTTCTTTAATTGAATAGGGTTTTTTTATTACAAACAATAAAAGAAAAGGTGTAGAGTGCATTCAATGCACTCTACACAAAACATTCTTACGCCTGAAGTGTTAACCGAGATGAAAAATGCTGAATACTTGCATTAAAATTAAGCTATTTTCAATGAGAATTACAGCTCATGCCCCGAAGTATCAGGATTAAGATTAGTGATACCTAATGATTCAGCGACAGTTTCAATTTGAATGGTTTGCTGACCCAGTGCTTGAATGGCCGCGTTAATAATCGCAGCCCCTTGATCATTACCTGGCGCAATCAATTGATCAAACGCCTCGCCCGACTCAGCTTTAGTCACAATTTTTTGTATCGCATCCTGAGAGTCATTCATTTTTTCTACCAGTTCAATACTAGCCTCTGGGTTTTCATAAGCCGCTAATTCCGCAAGGCTTGTGGTGATAACTTTACTACCATCAACACGATTGTATGTGCCGGTATAAACATTTTTGATACCCAGCGCATTAAAGAAATATGAGGAATGCGTATTATCACTAAAACAATCATGCTCATCTTCGGTGGAGTTAGCAATCAGTGCCACCTTCATGCGCTCACCTGCTAATTCACCAAAAGATAAGCTACCTATGCCAAACAGCATTTTACGCAAACCTTCCTGAGTGTCGTCCGCAAGAAATTCAGTGGCATAATTTTGTCCAGACGTGCCCCCTTGAGAGTCCCACTCATTTACTATAAATTGTAAATCCTCTATCAACAATACTGTGGCAGCCATTAAGTATTGAGCGCGCCTATCACAATTGTCATTAGTACAATCACCTTCGCTCAGATAATCAGTATAAGAACGCTCACCTGCTCCCGGTTCAGTGCCATTTAAGTCCTGCCCCCAAAGTAAAAACTCTACTGCGTGATACCCAGTCGCAACATTCGCCTCTGAGCCTGCAACCTCATGCAGACCTTGCAGAAGTTCCGGGGTAATATTGCTAACATCCAGTGTTTCACCACCTATCGTGATATTCGCATTATTCGCAATGATATTTGCCTGCGCCCATTCATTGCCTAATTCACTGTCGTAGTAAGTTGTATCAACATAATCAATCAGCCCCTCATCCAGTGGCCAAGCATTCACCTTTCCTTCCCACTCATCGACAATAGGATTAGCAAAGCGGAAGGCTTCGGTCTGTAAATACGGTATGCGTGCTGCTTTCCAAGCTGCCTTTGCTTTATCTTGCGTTGCCTCTGAAGGGTTATCAATGAATTCTATAACCGCCTCTTTTAACTGTAATGCAGTAATCAATGAATCTTCATAGCCAGCATGTGCAATCCTGACATAGCCTTTTAATACATCCGCTTTATCAACAGTAATGTCGATATGAATAGGTGTTGAATTAAATCTCAGAGTACCTGCGCTGTTCTTATAACCAACAGCAATATCAAATTGTCCTGATGTCCCCGAAAGGCTGCGGTAGACATTCAGCATTTCTTCTGCTTCCAGCGCACTATCTTCACGTGCAGGCTGTAAATTATCTATATTGCCATCCCATGGCACCCAAGCACCTGAGGATGTTTTCATTAGTGTCTTACCGCGGTGTAAAACCACTGCGTAAAAAGAGCCACTTGAGCCAACATCTTCTGCTGCAATGGGAATCAAAGCAGAGACTGTCAGGTTATCAGAAACCTGAAACATCCCGTCGGAATTTGGTACGCCACCGATAGTTCCTGAAATAGGGGGTGTCGAAGAGCCGTCCCCTATTTGTGCAACAGGGTAATCTTGCGTGAGTGCTAAAGCAGACCCCGTGGTTGAAAGAGCCAACACAATCGCGGCTGCTAAATTATTAATATTCATTATTTTCATATAAAAAACCTCTTAAAGGAGTTGATAACAATACGCATATTATCATTAATGATAATCATTCTCAATAATATTAGTGATATTATAGATACCCTACAGGAATTTCAGGGTAAATACAAATATTAACAGATACTAATATAGTTAAGCTGTAATGTTAGGGAGTGGGGCTTTATTTACTTTTACTTCGATACGTCAATAGTCCTGCAAGTATCATGTTGAACGCAGTTACAGATAGTGCCAGTGCATCTCCCCACCACATATAAGGCGTACTGCCTACCATCGGCACAACCTGATCTGTGAGTGTAGCACGCTTAAATCTCTCCAGCCTGCTAACAACCTTACCCTTTTCATTGATAAATGCAGTAATGCCTGTCGCGGTAGCCCTGAGCATATATCGCCCTGTTTCTAGGGCACGAAAGCGAGCCATTTGCAGATGCTGGTGCGCTTCAGATGAATTCCCCCACCCGCCATCATCAGAAATATTAACTAAATAGGCAGCCTGCGGAAGCCCCCATAATGATTCCACGCCAAATGCATCTTCATAACAAATTGACGCAGAGAAATGATAGCCCGCTGCCGTGAGTAGCCTTTGTTGCTTTTTACCTGATTTGAATTCCGGCCCAGCAAAATTCACTAAATTTGCAATGACATCAGATGCAGGTCGCAAGGGCGTATACTCACCAAACGGCACCAGATGACGTTTGTGATAAACTCCAGGCATTTCCCCCCATAATTTCATGGCATTGAAGTATTGGTTAGCACGGTTACCAGAGGTAATTACACCCAATAAAATATCACTGCGATGCTTAGTCAGTTCTTCATTAAAGCCATACACAAACTGCGGATCCAGACTATCATAAATAACAGGTAGTGCTGTTTCAGGCCAGACGATAAGGCGAGAATCCCAATGTTGCCGAGTCATTGAGGTGTAGATATCCAAGGTATCATCGCGCTGCTCAGGCAACCACTTCCTCTGCAAGGGAATATTGCCCTGAATAAGGGTGGCCTGAAAAGGGCTTCCTGTAGGCTGCGTCCAGTTTACAAACCTTAACCACTGCGAGCCGCACCAAAGGCAAAGCAACACAGCTAACAATCCCCAGCACCGATAAGAGCGAAGATGATACAGAGAAAATATCGCTGCCGCTGTCAATGCAAGCAGCCAACTGACACCATAGACACCTGCAATAGGTGCAAAGCCAGATAGTGGCGCATCAATCTGGCTATAGCCCAACTGCAACCAAGGAAAGCCTGTTAAAAACCAGCCACGCAACCATTCCAATAGTGTCCAGGCTGCTGGAAACACTAACAACAAGCGAGTTGTTTTTCCGTTTTTGCAGTAAACCACGGTTATCCAACCAACCAAAGCTGGATACAAAGCCAAATATGCAACAAGCAAAACAGTCAACCCAGCTGATACGACAGTATTAGTACCGCCCAAATCACGAATACCAAAATAGACCCAGTAGACTCCAGTACCAAATTGCCCTAAACCGAAAAGATACCCTCTCCAGACTACCTTGCTAAGGCTCACTTGTAGCCAACTTAAGAGCAATAATAGCAGCGCAACAATCGCTAGAGCCGAGTTATTAAATGGCGCAAAAGAAAAGTTTAGTAACACTCCGCCTAGCAATGCTAAGCCGTCGCCGCATATGGGAATCCAGTATTTTTCACTGATACGGTTGCCCTGAAACTTTTTATATAAATGTACCATTTTTATCGACAAATTAAATCATCTGTCCGCTAATATCAAAAAATCAAGATGTACAGCATACCTAAGTTCAAACGAATTTTCATTTTTTTCCTGTGCGCAAGATTAACTTGATCAGATTATTGGCCAGTTACAATCTTGCTTACAAGAAAAAATAGGGCTAAGGTGTCCTTAGGAGGCTGTCCAAAAATAGAAAACCTATTGCGAAAAAGCTCTTTTGGCCAGATTTCCCGATCATTTTCGTTAAATAGAGCAACTATTCGCTTCAAATGATCGAAAAATCTGACTCAAAATGGCTTTCCCTCGCTACGGGTTCTATTCTTGGACGACCTCCTAGCTAAGATTCATGACTGATAGTAGAATAATGAAATTATCCTGTGATAGGAGCTAGAATTTAATAATGACCGAGTCTAACTTGTTCCTGTCTGTGGGGGGGATGGCGAGTATCATGTTTTCGGGTGTTATTGAATCCCCAGTCTTTAGTTTTGTGTGAATTATTGATTAAATAATGAGGTATATGAATGGAAGCCATGATTCGTTTGACAGCATCACTGGGTATTTTTTTAGTGATGATCAGTTGGGAGTATTTTTTACCTAGGCGTATTCAAAGTTTAACGAGAAAACAGCGCTGGCCGGTTAATTTGGGTTTGGCGGTTTTAAATATGGTAATTATTCGCTTAACGGTAGGGGGGATTGCTTATTTATGTGCTATTGATGCGTTGGAAAATGGCTGGGGGCTGTTGAATTTAGTGCTGGTACCTAATTGGGTGGCAGCACTGGTTACTTTGTTGGTGCTGGATGTGGTGATTTATTTTCAACACCGTATTGCACATATGTGGATGCCGTTGTGGCGTTTGCACCAAGTGCATCATATTGATTTAGATTTTGATGCAACCACGGCGGTGCGTTTTCATCCTTTGGAAATTATTTTTTCTTTAATTATTAAAGTAGCGGTGATTTATGCGTTAGGGGCAGATCCTATTGCCGTCATTGCTTTCGAAATTTTATTGAATGGCGCGGCTACCTTTAATCATAGTAATGTGCAGTTTCCGCTTGCGCTAGATAAGGTCTTGCGCTGGTTTATTGTTACCCCAGATATGCATCGAATTCATCACTCCTGTGTACAGAGCGAGATGGATAGTAATTATGGTTTTTCGGTGTCTTGGTGGGACAGGTTGTTTAGGACTTATACCGCTGAGCCACAAAAGCCGCAAGCTGAGTTTGAGGTAGGTTTGAATGCTTTTAGAAAGCCTGAGCAAGTTGGTTTTTTGCAGATGTTGGTATTGCCGTTTAAGGCATTGCGTAAAAAGTAGAGCTGTGTGCGTACAGTTGTGCACCTACAATGTTGAGCAACATGTAGGTGCTATATAGTCTGAGTTGTTACTGCTGTGTTGCCAAAGCTTCGGTTTGTTTCGCCAATAAATCTGTGATGCCTAGTTTTGCCAGTTCCAGCATGGCGTTGAGCTCTTCTTGTCTAAAAGCATGCCCTTCGGCAGTGCCTTGTACTTCTATAAAGGCAGCGGCATCATTCATAACGATGTTCATATCTGTTTCAGCATTGCTGTCTTCCAAATAGTCTAAATCTAATACGGGTATGCCGTTATAAATGCCAACAGAAACCGAGGCAACTTGGCCATGTAGCGGGTTCTTTTTGATTTTTCTTTGTTTAAGCATTTTTTGGATCGCAATAGAAAGTGCAACAAAGCCACCTGTTATCGATGCTGTGCGCGTGCCGCCATCAGCTTGCAGAACATCGCAGTCAATAGTAATGGTATGCTCTCCAAGTGCGGCAAGGTCGATTCCAGCTCGTAGCGAGCGGCCAATTAGGCGCTGAATCTCTTGGGTGCGGCCGCCTTGTTTGCCTTTGCTTGCTTCGCGTCCCATGCGAGTGTGTGTGGAGCGGGGGAGCATGCCGTATTCTGCAGTTACCCAGCCTTCACCCTTGCCTTTCAAAAAGCGTGGTACTCGGTTTTCGACACTGGCAGTGCAGAGCACGCGTGTGTCGCCGAACTCTACTAATACCGAACCTTCGGCATGCTTGGTGTATCCGCAGGTAAATTTAACGTCTCTAAGTTGGTTGGGTGCGCGTCCGCTAGGTCTCATGTTGATCTCTAAAATAATTAAAAAGGGGTAGAGTATACCTGAATGAGATTTATACGGTAGGGGGGAGTAAATCTTTAAGTGGTTTAAGGGCTATTTTAGGAGGGGAGAGGGCGTAGCTTTATTACCAGACATAAAAAGAATGAAGGACAGAGCTAGTTGTCTCTGTGCCATTGAGTAAGAAGGCGTGTTTACACTTTAATATCTAATAGCGAGCCAAGCATATTTGTGTC
>CAZXJK010000098.1:0-9292 GCA_964640895.1 uncultured Methylomonas sp. | reverse complement strand
TTGACCTGACCTATCAACTTTTTTATGCCCCGCTAGAAGTTAAAATGCTTGAACTTCCACGATTTACACTGCAATTTAGACAGTTTGGCAACAGCATAGAAAAAACGGTTCCACGCTGGTCTTTTACCAGTGCACCTTTACGAGAATTGGCCATCCGCAAAGATGATGGCAAAGAGTATATGCGTGCCGATACACCTGCGCCTTTATTAGAAAACAATACAGCACTTAATCGTTTGTTATTGAGTTTGTTGATCGCCGCTTTAGTGTCTATTTATTTAGCTTGGCTTTATGGTCTACTAACCTTTCTGCCGAAATATCAAATATTCAAACGACCTGCACGACAATTAGCGAAAACAGCAGAAAATGATTTAGCGCGTATGCTAAGTATTATGCATAAAGCATTAAATAATCTAAATGGTAAACCTTTATTTAAGCATCAATTGGATGATTTATATCGGCAACATCCAAACTATCAACAGCTCCATGGTGACTTGGTTTGGTTTTTTAATTACTCAAATCAATATTATTTTAGTGCGGTTAGTCGAAGTAATAAAGCTGAAAATAATAAAATCAAAACCTTATGCCAATATTGCTTGCAAATAGAAAGAGGTAAGCGATGAACCTAGCGGTAGATTATCCTTGGGTCTTGCTGGCATTATTGTTGGCATTCTTACCTTTATTTAATAATGGTGTGAGTCACAGCCATTACCCTACGGTTCAAATATTACCTCACGACACCCTATCGACAATTTTTTCTCTCTTAATGAAAATTATCGCGATGGCGGCTATTATTTGTCTGGTTTTAGCGATAGCGGGGTTAAACCGCAGCAAACAAAGCAAAGAGCGTATAGGTTATGGCGCTCATATCGTCTTATTGCTGGATAGAAGTAAAAGTATGGACTATACCTATGCGGGTAAAGCCCCCGATGGCAGTGAAGAATCCAAATCCAGTGCCGCCAAACGACTCTTAATAGACTTTATAAAGCAACGCAAACATGATCGAATCGGGGTAGCAGGCTACAGCACCTCGTCTCTGTTTTTTATGCCGCTGACAGAGAATAAACAAGCCGCACTTGCCGCTGTTTCAGCCACAGATTTACCCGCGCTGGCCTACACCAATATTAGTAAGGGACTAGCGATGGGGCTATCTTTTTTTCAACAACAACATTCCCAGACTGGCTCACGTATTATCTTGTTAGTCTCTGATGGAGCGGCAGTTATAGATCCCGATAGTGAAGCAAAAATAAGGCGTTGGGTTAAGCAGTTAAATATTCGGTTGTATTGGATATTTATGCGCAGTGAAAATAGCCCTGGTCTATATGAAAAACCTGACAATCCACGCGATGACAATTCTGGAGCAATGCCAGAACGCTATTTACATTTATTTTTCACCAGTTTAGGTATTCCCTATAAAGCCTATCAAGCTGAAAATCCTGATGCAGTGCAAGAGGCTATTAATGATATTAATCAATTGGAAAATATGCCCTTACATTATGTGGAAAAGGTACCTAAACAAAATTTTTCAACCCCATGCTATTTATTAGCAAGTCTGTTTATTAGCCTGTTATGGGGATTTAAACTGCTTGAGGTACGACCATGATAACCGCTATAAGACACACTACTTATTGGGGGGGCTTAATCATTGCTTTAATGATAAGCCTACAAAGTGCTATAACTTATTATCAAATAGCGAATATAAATCAATTAATAAAGCAATTAAATCGAGGTAAAGATATTACGCTTGAGCAATCTAAAGATGCGGTTACAGAGTTACAAGTGGCGCGGGCAAGCTATTTAAAAAAGAAGCACCGCTATAAAGAAGCACAAGCAAGCTTGAGCCAAGTTATGAATCAAGGTAGCCAAAAAACCCAAGCCATTAGTCGTTATAACTTAGGGAATGTTTATTT
Source organism: uncultured Methylomonas sp. (assembly GCA_964640895.1). Lineage (GTDB taxonomy): Bacteria > Pseudomonadota > Gammaproteobacteria > Methylococcales > Methylomonadaceae > Methyloprofundus. The sequence continues at coordinate 7,385 of CAZXJK010000098.1, read as the reverse complement.
AGAACAAGCCATAGAACTGGCAGAAGCATTGCAAATTAATGAAGCAACAGCACTAACTGCTTTAGCAAAGCAAGCCTACCGGCAAGCTTTAGCATTAGACAGTGGTTACTGGGACGCAAAATACAACTTAGAAGTTGCTATGCGTTTATTACCTGAAATGGACCGTATCATCATGGAAAACGATGAGCCTATCCCTGATAAAAAGGCAAAACTTTGGGCGACCGTCCCTGGTTTTCCTCGTGGGTTACCCTAAAATTATGAACTTACAAAATCTATCAAAAAATCTGAAAGATTATCGCTTTTATTGTTTAAGCCTCGCTTTACTGGCTATGTTAGCTTTATTTATTAAACCACAGACAATCAAACACCAGCCTACTTATAATTTCACTTTTATTATTGATATAACTCGCAGTATGAATGCCAGAGATTATCAGTTAAAAGATGAAGCGGTTAGTCGGTTACAATTTGTTAAACAAGCACTGAATGAGCTGGTCTTAAAACTCCCTTGTCAATCCAAAGTCGGCTTAGGAATTTTTACTGAAAGAAATTCAACGTTACTGTTTGAACCCATTGAAGTTTGTTCATCCTATGCAGAAATTGATAATGTGATTGATGCCATAGACTGGCGCATGGCATGGGCTGCCGATAGCCGTATCAGTAAAGGCTTAGCAAGTACTATCACTCAATTACAAGACAGTGGTAGTCATATTGTTTTTTTAACCGACGGGCAAGAAGCCCCACCTGTTAATCCTCGATACAAAACAGATTTTAGCGACTTAAAAGGAAAGCTGAAAGGCTTGTTAGTCGGTGTCGGGGGCTTGCAAAATGTGCCCATTCCTAAATATAACCACCAAGGTCAACAGCAAGGATTTTATCAGCAAGATGATGTCCCACATCGCTCAACATTCGGCATGGCACCCACTTCATCAGTCCTTGTAGACGGTTACAATGCGCGGAATGCTCCTTTCGGTAAATCTAAAGCAACAGGCGACCAACATCTAACACGGTTATATGAACCCTATTTACAACAGCTTAGTAAAGAAGTTGCTTGGTCTTATCATCGCTTAGAAACCAGTGCGTTACTCAACAAGGCACTGCAAACGCCAGTATTTGCTACACAACAGCAAGTTTTAACAGATAGCCGTCCTTATTTTGCAATTTTTACGCTAATACTGTTGGGTTTGGTGTATTTTCCGCATTTAAAAAAGTAGGGCAATAGGTGAAATAGATTTAAAATAATAAGTGTAAATTAAAAAACAATCATTACCAATAAGTTTCCCTTCTCCCAAAAACCCCAACAACATCATTACTCATGAGTTTACGCTTTCAAATTAGCATCAGAATTTTATTAATTTCACTTTGCATCTTGAGCGTAGGAGGAGCTCTTACCATCTGGCAAGCTCGCAATGCCGTCAGTAAAGAAGTTGATTCATCAATCAGCCTAGCACTACAACTCATCAAACTAGGCATTAGCTCTACACCCGTTCACAGCTCAGACTTGATCTATCGTTTAAGCAAGATGGAACAAACACGGCATTTAACGATTCACATCAGGAAACCTTCGGGTGAAATTATTAATATTACCAAAACTGAAGCCCTCACCACTCCAGAAGATATCCCTCCTACATGGTTTATCAATTTAGTTGTGAGTGAATACCCTAGTGCTGAATTTAAAATTGAAAGTTATGACAAGAGTTTGCTAACAATTATTATTCAAGCAAATCCTTTGGATGAGATTACCGAAGTTTGGCATGAAAGCATTGCTTTTTTCTGTTCTATTAGCTTGATCGTATTGCTTACTTTTATTGCGGTACAATTAGTTTTCAATAAAACAATACGTACGATAAAAACCATTGTTGACCACCTAAAACACATTGAATCTGGCCTCTACAAAAACAAATTGCCTGTCTTCGCTATTCAGGAATATGATGACATTGCACGAGCCATTAATCATATGACCGAGATTCTTGATGCTACACAAGAACAAAACAGAGCTTTAACCCAGCATTCTCTTCATATTCAAGAAAAAGAAAGGCAACACCTATCTCAGGAATTACATGATGAATTTGGGCAATCATTAACAGCCATAAAGGTTATGGCCGTAACAGCTGCACATGAAAAATCAGACACTCAACAAATTACCACCTCAATCGTTGAAATTTGCGACAGCCTTATGTCTGTCGTGCGTACTATGATGAAACAATTACACCCTTTAATTTTGAGTGAACTAGGTCTGAAAGCTACTTTAGTTGATTTAATCAGCCACTGGGATAACCTAGCCCCCAAAATAAAATTTAACTTGCAGGTTGATGCTGCTGTAGACAATATTGACAAAGTTGCCATCATTCAGGTATATAGAGTTATTCAAGAGGGTCTAACGAACATTATTCGCCATTCTCAAGCGAATCAAGTTACAATCAGCCTTAAGATAAATGCAAAACCTGACACACTTAAGCTGCTAATAAAAGATAATGGCATTGGTTGTGATTTACATAAAACACCTCCTGGGTTTGGCTTACAAGGCATGGAGGAAAGAATAAAACTACTGAATGGCCATTTTGAATTGCATTCCGATTACAACCAAGGCATGACAATCAGTGTGCGCATTCCCTTACAACCGCCCATAAATTAACAAACACGTCCCTGAACACACTACAGCTGTAAGCCCCCTGAATCATGATTTTAGGGCTGTTACACACTTAGGAACGAGAGTTCAATAATACCCGAGTCTGACTTGTCTTTTGGCTCCACAGCCGCGCTAGAAAAACAGTTGCGTAGCCAGCTATGCGCCTGCGTTTCTAACACGACTGTGGAGCCAAAACCCTGCGTCATACTTTCGGGTATTATTAAATCCTCGTCCCTTACTCTTAAATACTGGCTTCATAACTCTTCTTCAAAAAAATGTATTCGTATCTAGCATTACTATCCAATATTTGCCTCTTTAAAAACACTCCGCAAGACATTCCTTATTCCCGCTTTATTTTACACTTATCAGTTGCAGCTTATGCTCTAGTCAGCTACGTGTTAATACAACTATCTATTAATGGCTGGCAAGCATTTTTACATGTTGGCATGGAAATTATTTTAATCCTGATTTTCACCTATCTTATGCTCACTCTTAGTAATAATCGCGGCCGTTATACGCAAACGGCTAGTGCCCTACTAGGAGCGGACACCCTTATTAGCATGTTGGCTATACCCGCCATAGGCACGCTTAGTATCAACAACAATAACCCACAGGCCATTTTAGCCATGTTCGGACTTATGGTCTGGCATTGGTTAATCACGGCACATATCATTCGACATTCCCTAGATCAGTCATTCTTGTTTGCTACTGGCATTGCTTTTTTATATATCTTTAGCTCTTATCAGATAATGGGCGTATTATTTCCACATATAGGCACCACAAATTAGGGAGATACTATGCAAAATTATCAACATATATTATTAGCGGCAGATTTTTCCGAACATGGTAAATATGTCGCCCAAAAAGCGCTAGAAATGGCCAAGCAGAATCAAGCACGGTTAAGTGTTATTCATATAGTTGATAATCTTCCCATTACTGATACGACTTATGGCCCCGTGATACCTTTTGATATAGATCTAGATACCGAGCTTATAAATGCAACACAGAAACGTTTGTCCGAACTAGGTAAACAACTACAAATTCCAGCAGAGGCTCAGTTTATAGAAATGGGCAATGCCAAACTGGAAATTGTTGCTGTTGCCGAGGAGCAAAATGTTGATCTGATTGTAGTCGGCTCTCATGGCCGTCATGGATTGGCACTACTACTTGGCTCCACAGCTAATGGCATACTACACCATGCTAAATGTGATGTATTAGCTGTACGTTTAAAAGATAACTAAATTATGCAACACCTTATTTTAGGCGGCGCACGCTCTGGTAAAAGTAGCTATGCCGAGCAATGTGCTACCGCAACAGGCAAAGCTGTTATCTATATTGCGACAGGAGTGGCAGGGGATCAGGAAATGCAAGAACGCATTGCCATGCACCAACAGAGCCGCCCTAGTTATTGGCAAACTATCGAAGAACCTATTTTATTAGCGGATACTCTCCAGCAATATGCAGGTACACAATATTGCATAATAGTTGATTGTTTAACCCTATGGCTCAGTAATATATTATTTGATGCACAAGGTGCTTACCAAGAAGATATTTTTATCCAACAAAAGTATGCTTTATTAGAGTTGCTGCCTCACATTGCCACGGGAGATATTCTCTTCGTCAGTAATGAAGTGGGCTCCGGCATTATTCCTATGAACAGTATGAGTCGCCGTTTTGTTGATGAGGCAGGTCGCCTGCATCAACAACTCGCACAGATTTGTACACAAGTCACCTTAGTCACAGCCGGCATCCCACAAACACTTAAACATTAAATCTCATGGACTGGTTAGCATATTCAATTCCCTCCCCTGATCAACGCTACTTACTGGCAGCCGTCAGTCGCCAACAACAACTGACTAAACCTGCTGGCTCTTTAGGTGAACTTGAACAGCTTGCCATACGTCTAGCCTCTCTACAATGTACCGACCAACCCAGTGTAGATAATATCTGGATTAGTATTTTTGCAAGTGATCATGGTATTGCCGCTGAAGGCGTTTCTGCTTTTCCACAAGCCGTCACTGCTGAAATGGTCAAAAATTTTGTCCAAGGTGGCGCAGCAATTAACGTACTCGCCAAGCAACATCATGCACATTTAGAAATTATTGATGTTGGCGTGGCAGCAAACTTAAATGACCTTGATATTGTGCATAACAAAGTAGCCAAAGGCACTGCTAATTTTTTGCACCAAGCTGCCATGACCGCAGAGCAACTACAAGCAGCATTAAACGCCGGCAAAACCGCCGTAGAGAGAGCCTTACAACAAAACAGCCAATTGTTTATTGCGGGTGAAATGGGTATTGCCAATACTAGTAGTGCCACCGCAATTGCTTGCAGCCTACTTAATTTAGATGCCCAGCAATTAACTGGCGCAGGCACAGGGCTTGCGGCTGAAGGAATTTATCATAAAGCACACATTATCCAACAAGCACTTAGCTTGCACGCAGACATTAGCCCGCTGTCGCTCACAATATTGCAATATTTCGGGGGTTTTGAGATTGCCGCGTTAACCGGAGCCTATATGGCAGCGGCTCAGCAACAATTACCTATTTTAGTGGATGGCTTTATTTGTAGTGTTGCCGCATTAATTTCTACTCGACTCAACCCAGACATAAGCCCATGGCTAATTTATGCACACCACTCCAAAGAACAAGGCCATCAACTCATCTTAGATACGCTAGAGGCCAAACCTTTACTAAACCTAAATATGCGCTTAGGAGAAGCCAGTGGAGCTGCCCTCGCCATTCCTTTATTACGTTCAGCCTGTGCTCTGCACACCCAAATGGCAACCTTTGCCCAAGCCCAAGTTTCCCAAAATTAAACTCACGCCATGAACCCCATTAGCAAAACCAAGAAGCTGGCTTGGCTATTTTTATGCTGCCTTAGCTTATTCCTTAATGGTTGCGCATCCATGCGCCAACGCGAACAACTGGAAGCATTCAATAAGCTGTACGCCCCTGGTCACTATCAACAAGCCGCCGAATCACAAGTGGCTTTAAAAAGTAGCACCCAAGCAGACCCAGCAGATTTACTCACCTCATTACAAGCGGGCACCGCATTTCGCTACGCCCAGCAACTCGAACAAAGTAATGAGCAATTTGATCAAGCAGAAGCCATTCTTAAATATCATAACCAGCAAATGCTACTGGGTAAAACTGCCAGTTCTATTGGTTCAATATTAGTCAATGATGCCGTTTTGGATTACAGCGGTACAGCTTATGATGGCATCATGATTAACACCTATAAAGCGCTCAATTTCTGGCAACAAGGTGACCAACAAAATGCACGAGTTGAATTTAACCGCGCCCTAGACCGACAACGCCGTGCCAAAGAATATTTTACCAAAGAAATAGCAAAAAATAGGCAAGCAATCGTCCAAAAACAAGCGCAAGATGGAGTCAATTATCAAAAAAATTTAGACAACCCACAAATTGATCGTATTATCCAAAAATCCTATGCCAATCTAGGTAACTTTGCTGCCTACCCTGATTTTATCAACCCATTCACAACCTATCTGGCTGGTTTATTTTTCCTGCATGATGGTAGCTATAATAAAGCAGCAGATTTGCTAAAAGAAGCTTACGGCATGATGCCGAAGCAAGCTGTTATCAAAGATGACTTTATTCATGCGCAAAAACTGGCCAACGGTGCACATATAACCCGCAAACATACTTGGGTTATCTTTGAAAATGGCATGGGTCCCATGAAGCAAGAATTTCGGGTTGATTTACCCATTTTTCTATTTACGCGCAATCTCAGTTATACAGGCATCGCACTACCTAAACTCACTATGCAGGCACTCGCTTATCCGTATGTCAATGTAATACTTAGCCCTGGTAAGGCATATCAAACCAAAACATTCGCCAGCATGGACAGGGTTATTCAAACTGAGTTTAAAAAACAATACCCTTGGATCGTTAGTCGCGCATTACTCTCCGCTATAGTCAAAACCACCGCTCAGTATTACGCACAACAAGGATTAGGCACATGGGGTGGAATTGCTGCCGGGTTAATACAGCTAGCAACCACTGCCGCAGATTTACGTATTTGGAGTGCCTTGCCCAAAGAATTCCAAATTGCCAAAGTAACTACCCCAAAAGATGGCAAGCTTAAAATTGAGACACCGAATCAACAAAGTATCATAATAGAACTAGACCCGCAAAAAAATCATTTACTCTATCTCAAAATACCTATGGCCAATGCGCCTATTGCGTATGACCTACTTACCCTGTAATTTATACGTTATTTATAAAGTTCATTTATTTTTATCACAACTAAAAGGAGTTATTTATGCAATTTCACAAATTTCCAAGCCTTTTGGCATTACTAGTACTACTAAGTGCTTGTGCCACTAGCCCTACAACCCCTCAAGAAATAGCAGCTGCACAGAATGAACGTGTACAAGTCTTAACAGGTTTTTGGGGAACAAACGCACGTATTACCGATATTAGCAACAACATCAATAGTAGTCATTTACTGCTCGTGCAAATCACAGGCGTAAATGATGGTTCGGATTATTTACAAATGGAATACCGCGCTGAGTGGTTAGATAAAAATAACATGCTTATTCCTAGCAAAATGACACACTGGATTCAATTTCCAGCTTATGAAGAAACCGAATTTCGACTCAGAATCGTTGCCCCAAAACCTGAAGCAACTGATTATAAAATTTTAATCCGTGAGGTACAGGACTAATGCCATTATTTAACTATCAAAAAATACTACTTCCTTGCATTATTATTGGCTTAACTGCCTGTACACC
>CAZXJK010000097.1:0-9368 GCA_964640895.1 uncultured Methylomonas sp. | reverse complement strand
CAAACAAAAATCCTACCCAATATCGGACGATTATTTATTTCCAGCTCCCTTAAGTAGCATCAACCAAGCAATTCATACTATCGTCAAAAACCTTTCTTATAAACTCATGACTTCCAAAGCAGAGCAGTAGGCTTGCATATCATAGTCAGCGTGCTCTTTACCTTTAATATTATGACTGTATTTCTAGCTTGACTGCGAAGCAAAATATTGCATCAAACCTTCAGGTATTATTAAATCCTCGACCCTAAACGCCCTCGAACCTTACTCGTTCGCAATCAAATCCTGCATAAAATTGCGCAACTTATCCTGAATAATTTTCGTATTTTTTGGCCCCATACGCAACATTTGTTTATCTAAAGCACTTAACTTTTCTAGCTTAGGGTCTGCAAATTTATAACGAACTGAAGGACGAATAACAGCCACTTTCCCTTCCACTATAGGTGCTTGTAATATTTTACCGACCGCTGCTTTAATGATATCCAATACTTGATAATTTTTTGGGTAAGAGAGCTCATTAAAAACGGTTTGAAATAGCGACTCATATTTCTTATACAAAGCGACAGCAACTTGATTATCAATCGAATTTACAGCTTGAGCGAGTGCATCATAACGATGATAAGACCGCTCAGAGATATACATTTTATCCCCAAGCTGAGTCACTGAAAATGGCTCGTTAAAGGGTAACTCACGCAATACCTTAGCAGAAGGACGCAGACCTTGTGACATGGCGTTGCTAGCAAAAACATACTTCCTAATCAATTGTTTCTTAAATAGCCAAGGCTTTAATTGCTCCGAAACAACCAACATATCTTGAGAAAACACCCCATCACTTGCATTAAGCTCAGGCAAATTTTCTGGTAATAACTCCGCCTCTTGGCCATCAAATAAACCCATTTCCTCAGCTGTCATAGAACTTGCTAAATCTGCTGAGAACTGTTCAATTTCGGTTTCTTCAGGTATTAATAAAGCCTGCTTAGTGCTGTCAACTGGCATATCTTTGGCCTTATCACCTGGCAACAGCAGCATAGCGACAACAAGTAAAATCACTAATGCGATAACGATTAACCAAAGATTTAATTTTCCTAACGAACCATCATTTTGTTGCTGCATAGATAAAACTCCCAATATGTTTGTTCAAACCAAATATCTAGTACCTCGACGTACATTTATATAACAAGAAAACACTTTACGCTTCTTATTAAGCTTTATAATATGCCTAACTAATTACTTATTCAATCAAAGGAATCACCATGTCTTATACTATTTATTTATCAGGTGAAATTCACAGTGACTGGCGCGAGCAAATTAAACAAGGAATTCAAGAAAGCGGTTTAAATATTGAAGTACTTGGCCCTATAACCGACCACGATAGTAGTGATAATGTTGGCGAAAAAATTTTAGGGGCTGAAGAAAATAATTTCTGGAAAGACCATAAAGCCGCTAAGATTAACGCCTTACGCACTCAAAATTATATCAGCCGCTCTGATATAGTGGTGGTTAGATTTGGTGATAAATACCGACAATGGAATGCAGCATTTGATGCAGGTACAGCTTATGGCTTAGGTATCCCTGTTATTGTTATGCACTCGGCAGAATTAACTCACCCACTAAAAGAGGTCGATGCAGCGGCATTAGCTGTCACTGAAACACCGCAACAAGTAGTGGAAATATTGCAGTATATTTCTCAAAATTAATAATATAAATAAAACACCTACTTCTGCTCTTATTCCCGATTATGTTATTCTAGTCACATGAAATACCTTAACCCTTTTACCGACTTTGGTTTTAAAAAGCTGTTTGGCGACGAATCCAATAAAGATATTTTAATCGACTTTTTAAATGAATTATTGCGTGACGAACAATCTACGATTGTTGATTTAACGTTTATCAAAAATGAGCAGCTAGGTGATCAAGAATTAGATAGGCGGGCTATTTTTGACCTTTATTGTGAAAATGAGCAAGGCGAAAAGTTTATTGTTGAATTACAAAAAACCAAACAGAACTTTTTTAAAGACCGTAGCGTTTATTACTCCACTTTCCCCATCAGGGAACAGGCAAAAAAAGGCGAATGGAATTATCAACTTGAAGCCGTCTATACTATCGGCATCTTGGACTTTGTTTTTGATGAAGACAAGGATGACCCAGATAAGCTGCTTTATAAAATAAAGTTAACAGATATTGAGACGCAAAAGATTTTCTACGACAAATTAACCTTTGTTTATTTAGAAATGCCTAAATTTACAAAATCAATTGATGAATTAGACAGTCACTTTGACCGCTGGCTTTACGTCATACGTAACCTATCTCGCTTAGAAGCCTACCCTGAGCAATTACAAGAAAAAATATTTAAAAAATTTTTTAAAGTTGCTGAAATTGCACAGTTAAATCAAGCAGCCCGCGCTGACTATGATCGTAGCTTGAAATATTATTGGGACATGAATAATACCATTGACTCTGCTAAAAATGATGCCTATACCGAAGGCAGGCAAGCTGGCATTGAAGATGGCTTAAAAGAAGGCAGAAAGGAGGGTAGGAAAGAGGGCATAAAAGAAGGAATAAAAGAAGGAATAAAAGAAGGCATCGAGACAGGTATCCACAAAAATGCAATAGAAACAGCTAATAAGCTAAGGAATATACATTTACCCATTGAGCAAATAGCAACTGCAACCAATTTAACCATTGCAGAGCTAAAAGTATTATTTAAAAATAATTAATTACTGTTGCCCCTACCCGATCATGCCCATTACCTATCGCCCTGCAATATTGGCAATACTCTCCATCGCTATTTTCTTACTGCTCTGGCAAGGACTAGCCCACTATTTAAATACAGCAACCTTGCCGACTCCTATGGTGGTCACCAGTGTACTGATGGAAGAAATAAGTACAGGACAGTTGCCCCACCATTTAGGCATAACACTCTATCGTTTGCTACTCAGCTTTAGTATTGCCATGTCTCTTGGCTGTATTATTGGCATTATCTTAGGACGACACCAACAATTAGATTATTTTTTCGATAATTGGTTGGTTATTTTCCTCAATATTCCTGCTCTTGTGACAATTATTTTATGCTATGTCTGGTTTGGGCTAGTAGAATCAGCCGCCATTCTTGCAGTGATCATCAACAAGCTACCCAATGTTATTGTCACTATCCGTGAAGGAACTCGCGCGCTAGATCCCGAGTTACTCAATATGGCAAAGTGTTACCGCTTTGGTCGCATTAAAACTTTACGCCATGTCATCTGGCCGCAGCTTCATCCCTTTGTCATGGCAGCAACACGCTCAGGCTTAGCCCTCATATGGAAAATTGTCTTAGTCGTAGAGATGATGGGGCGTAGTGACGGCATGGGCTACCAACTACATCTCTTTTTTCAGTTATTTGATGTCACTAGCATTCTGGCTTATACAGTTGCTTTTATTACCGTGATTCAAGGTATTGAGTTATTAATACTCAAACCTCTGGATAAACACGCACAAAGGTGGCGCTAAAATGAGTAATATTATTATTCATATAGAGGATAAGTCTTACTCGACCACAGCGGATAATAGCCGCAAACAAGTCATTAAAGACTTACAGTTAACACTACAAAAACATGAATTTGTCTGCCTGGTTGGCGCCTCTGGTTGTGGCAAGAGCACCCTATTAAATATTTTGGCTGGTTTAGACACTGAGTATTCAGGTTCCGTTACGTTTAGCACCCAACAACTTAGCCCCAAAGTTGGCTATGTATTTCAAAGTCCTCGCTTACTACCATGGCGTACCGTTTTAGAAAACATAGAACTTGCCGCCAACCCTAGCAAAGAGGCCGCAGAATTTTTATTAGATAGCATGGGGCTAGCAGCAGAAAAAGACACCTACCCTGCGCATTTATCTTTAGGCATGAGTCGTCGGGTCTCAATCATTCGAGCCTTTGCTGCTGACCCTGATTTATTATTAATGGATGAACCCTTTGTTTCGCTTGACCCTCCTACAGCACGTCAAGTGCGTCAATTATTAATAGAGTTATGGCTAAAACGCCCCCACAAAGTTTTGTTTGTTACCCATGATTTAAGGGAAGCAATTGCTATCGCAGATCGTATTATTTTTCTAGACAAGGAACCGATGTCTATTATTACTGAAGTCCCAGTACAACTCTCAAGGGAAGCAAGAAATAATACTGTGCGTATCGAACAATTCAAACAGCAGTTATTTATTGATTACCCTGAAATAACTACGTTATTATAAGCATTCTGTTGCAGAGCAATTTATAACGTTATTTAATATTTTGAACCGTCAGCCCTATCTACCTCACCGCACCTATTAAAGAATCAAATAACGTACTAGCAGTAGAAATTACCTGTGCAGCTGCTTGATAAGACTGTTGAAATTTAATTAAATTAGCCGCTTCCTCATCTAAATTTACACCTGAGATATTTTCCCGAGCCTCAGTTGCTCTGTATAACAAACTTTCTTGTGCCGAAGCACTAATATTAGCTGCGTGCGTTAAGCCTCCCACTTTCGACACCACTTGTCCAAACGCCTCTTGAAAGCTGGCCGTACCACCAAACATACTTGAATTGCTTGCTAAAGCAGCCAAACTTAATGCATTTCTATTATCACCAGGCATTGCACCTACAAAAATACTCACCACACCCGTGACAGGGTCAGTTTCTACATTAGTGGCGGCGGCTATTTGCCGAGAATCGGTAATGTTCATGGCAATATCTTTTGCCGCCTGAAAGGTGGGACGGATAAAAAACTGGTCATCTACTGCTGGTGTCGCACTGAGCTCCAAAGTAATTCCAGGCAAGACATCGGGAGGCGTTGCTGATAATGCAATGGGCGGCCCTGCCGAAGCAGTTAAGGTAATAACTGAATCATCACTCATGCGCGTTAATTTATACGAGCCATCATAAGTCAGTAAGTAATCACTGGTATCAATATCAGCACTGGTAACATCAAACGCTGCAGAAACTGTTGCAGCCCCAGTATTAGTCGCTAATGCCATCACTGGCACTTCCGCAACCCCTATAAATTTAAAAAAATCTTGCCCAGGGTTACCATTACCCTCTAAATCATAGCCTGCCGCATGCACGTTATTAAATTCAATAGCAATCGCTGCCGCAACTGCCCCCACTTTTTGTTGCGCAGGATCTAATATTTCATCGCGGAAACGTAATGTGCCCGCAAGTTTACCGCCTTTGATTTGACTCGTAATTAAGAGTGGCCCGCCTTTCCCAGGGCTTAAGGTAATATCCAATTTAGTTGGGTCAAATTCATTGCTTTGCACACCCATCTTAGATGCTTGGCCATCTATTACCAAAGGCTGTCCATTACTTAACAATACCGTCATCATGCCATTAGACTGAGGTACTACGGCAATATCAACCAATTCAGCCAATTGATTCAATACATGATCACGCTCATCTAATAAATCATTCGGTTGCTGTTGCCCATTCGCTCGACCAAGGTCAGCACTAATTCTTTTATTTAAATCAGCTAGCGTTTCAGTATAAGTATTGATTGTCTGAGTCATCGTGCTTATATTAGAGTTAACTTGATTACGTAACTCCTCAAAGCGCGCATTAGTCAAACCAAAGCGCTGCGTTAAACTATCCCCCTCTATTAACATGACTTCTCTAGCAGCAATATCACTGGGATCATTAGCCACATCATTGACTGAGTTAAAAAAACTTTGAATTGCAGGATCCATACCCGTACTCGGATCAGCCAATAAATTATCTACTTGTGCTGCAAAACTTTTAAACGCGTCTACTTCACCAAAAGCCGAATGGCTGGAACGTAATTGCCCTGTAATAAATTGGTCATAGCTTCTGGCAATATTAGTCACTTCAACGCCAGTACCGACATAGCCACCACCTGTCCGCTCAGGCAAGTTAGCCACCGATTCAACTCTCTGCCGACTATAGCCCTCAGTATTAACATTGGCAATATTATGACTGGTCGTTTCAATGGATCTTTGAAAAGCCATCAAGCCCGATACTGCTGTACCTAAAATGCCACTTGCCATCTCACTACTCCTTCACGCCTTCTGCCATAGCTGCCAGCTTATCCAAACTCGACAAAGCCTCACTATGATAAATACGCATTACTTTATTTGCATACACAGGATCAGTTGCATAACCTGCTGCTTGTAATTCATGCATATATTGTTCCGGCTCGCCATGTTGCTTTAAGGCTTGCTGATAACGCGGATTTTCTTTGATAAAACGCACATAATCATTAAAACTATCTTGATAACTATCATAGGCTCTAAAGTGTGCTTTCTCTTGCCTAGCAACACCCCCTTTATCATATTCCAAGGTATTAATAGCCGCTTGTTTACCCGTCCAATTATTATGCGCTTTGATATTAAACAGATTAAAGCTGCTTTGCCCATCTGTCATTTTTATGACACTTTTCCCCCAGCCTGTTTCCAATGCAGCTTGTGCCAATAATACTTTGGCATCAACACCCAAATCTTTAGCTGCTTGCGTAGCCGCAGCTTTTAACTCCCTGACAAAATCTTGTGGTGAGTTAATTTCAGACATTTTAATTTCACTCGTAACAGTTGCAGCTATTGGCCGAACCTTATCAGCCTGAACGGCAACAGATTTAGCTTTGATTGGCTCAGCAAGCATGACTGGCCTTGCCTGATAATCAGCAAGCCCTAATTTATCCTGTACGTCATATTGTTGAGGACTTAATTGACGTTCAATTAAAGCAGCCAAACCTATACCAGGTTCACCTGCCAAATGTATAGACAATTGTTGATCATGCATTTCCTGATAAAATTTACTTTGATCATTATCTAAAATGCCACCTTCAGAACCACCTGCCTCACGCATACTTTTTAAGACCATGCCGATAAACACCGACTCGAACTGGCGTGCCACTTCTTTAATTGCCTCAGGGGTTTTCTGCCTAGCCGCTAGCTTTAACTTAGCAAGACCATTAAAATCAGTATAAACATCAGCAGAAGCTACATTATCTAACATCAGACTTCCCCAAACCTTAAATAATAATCAGCTCAGCACGTAAGGCACCAGCTGCCTTCAATGCTTCTAAAATAGCCACTAAATCACTGGGTGCTGCCCCCACATTATTGACTGCCCGCACAATCTCATCTAGCGACACGCCTGGATTAAACACAAACATACGGTTGCTTTCTTCAGTCACATCAATCTCAGATTGCGGTGTCACCACAGTTGCACCCGCAGCGCCACCTATGACGGGCGCGTTAGGTTGACTCACTTGCAAATTCTCACTAACGGTCACTGTCAAGCTACCATGTGATACTGCAACAGGTTGTACCCGTACCATATTATTAATAACAACCGTGCCAGTACGTGAGTTAATAATAATTCTGGCAGGTGCATCATCCGGGTTGACCATGATATTTTCCAGCATAGAGACAAAAGTCACTCGCTGCCCTATATCTAAAGGTGCACTCACTCGTATAGATGCAGCATCTGCTGCCTTTGCTGTCCCCTCACCCAATAGACGATTAATAGCCTGCACCATCCGATTTGCAGTGGTAAAATCTGCATTATGTAAATTAAATACAATTTCCTTCCCCGAAGAAAAGGGGCTAGGCACACTACGTTCCACAGTGGCACCATTCGCAATACGACCAACCGCAGGATTATTAACCGTGATTCTGGAACCATCCTGCCCCGAAGCAGACAAGCCTCCCACTACTAAATTACCTTGTGCCATGGCATAAACTTGCCCATCTGCCCCTTTTAAGGGTGACATTAACAATGACCCACCACGCAAACTTTTCGCATCGCCAATAGAAGAGACAGTCACATCAATTTTCTGCCCTGGTTTAATAAATGCAGGTAATTCAGCATGTATTGCTACAGCAGCAATATTTTTTGACTTTGGATCAACTCCCGCAGGGAAGTTGATACCTAACCTAGCCAACATTGCCCGTAAAGATTGTCCTGTAAACTTAGTCTTGTCACCCGTAGTATTCAGCCCGACAACTAAACCATAGCCTACTAATTGGTTACTTCTAACGCCTTCTATATCAGCTAAATCTTTCACTCGTTCTGCATGTAAAATATTTATATTGCCTAACAACATGCAACTCAATAACATTATATTTATCAATAATTTTTTCATCTCAACCCACCTCATCAAAATGGAAACAACCAGTGCATAAAGGTACGGCTAAACCAACCTGGCCGACTAGCATCAGCAATCACCCCATCGCCTGTATACATAATGGTTGCATCAGCCAATTGGCTGGAATTAATTTGGTTAGAGGCATCAATATCAATAGAACGAATAATACCCGAAACTCGAATATATTCATTGCCTTGGTTCAAGGCTACCCGTTTTTCTCCTCGGACTTTTAAATTACCATTTGGTAAAACATCAACCACACTAACGGTAATACTACCCGTCAAACTATTGCTTTGATTAGACTGCCCATTTCCCAACAAATTTCGCTGTGCAGTCACCTGATTTTCTAATGCGCCTCCCATAAAAACACTTGGGTCCATACCATAAAGCTTCGGTACTGTGACTGAAATATCGGTATCTTTATTCACATTAATATCAGCGGCCTTTTTAGCCTGCATCCGCTCATCAAATACGATGGTAATAATATCACCTACCCGCCGTGCAATCTGATCTTCAAATAAACGCATATCATAGTTTTCCTGATAGATTGACCCAGAATTATGCATTGGCGGCCGTAAAGCCTCTGGGCTTACCGGGGCAAATTCAGGATCACGGTCAGGCAATGTTTCACACCCCACCAAGCCTATGCACATTAATAATAAACTCATTTTTAAATATTTCATGACCTTACCCAACTTTAAAGTTGTTGCGTCACATAAGAAAGCATCTCATCAGTCGTCGAAATAGCTTTAGAATTCATCTCATAAGCCCGTTGAGTCTCAATCATATTGACTAACTCTTCCACTACATTTACATTCGAAGTTTCTAATGCGCCTTGGTTAAGTGTACCAAGCTCATTTTCACCTGGCGTACCAATTGTTGGTGCCCCACTCGCAATTGACTCACGGTACATATTCTCTCCAATCGGATCCAACCCTGCGGGATTGACAAAACTGACTGTCTGAATCTGACCAACTTGAGCTAATGTCGGGCTGCCAGGTTGCAATACCGATACCGTACCATCCCGACCAATGGTAATACTGATCGCATCTTCAGGAATGGTGATGGCAGGCTCCAAAGTCATGCCATTAGCATTCACCATTTCGCCAGTAGAGCTTAATTTAAACGAACCGTCCCGAGTATAATTAATATCACCATTAGGCATCAAAATCTGCAAAAAACCACGCCCTTGAATCGCAACATCTAAAGAATTATCAGTCTGCTGAATATTGCCTTGAGTATGCATTTTTTCAGTTGC
>CAZXJK010000096.1:0-9374 GCA_964640895.1 uncultured Methylomonas sp. | reverse complement strand
TAAAAACTGAAGAACTAAAATAATTCCTAGAGGACTGATGTAATATGGGTTCTCTCCAGCAGTTAATTTTACTCGTGTCCCACCTTAAGTGCGTAGCCCTTTTTTGCACCAACAGGGGGGATCTCATTCGTTACGTAGAATAACTATGTGCCTCATGAGATCATCCCTGCTGATACAAAAAATCCTGCGTTATAACTTCGGGATGTTATTCCATTCGCGTTCCTAAGTTTATTAGGGCGGGGCTTAGAAACTGAATTTTATTGTAAGTTTTGTGGAGCTTGGAGCAAAGTGGGTGGCATTTGAATAAAAAATCCATGCTTTTCTATGCCATTAAGAATATCTGAGGATTTTTCGCGTGCCAACTTACGTTCAGGCGTAATGTCTAGCTCCATAACATAAGCAAGCTGCCCTATACTGTTAAGTATTGTTTCTGGAATATCAGAAAAATCATCTTGTTTGTTAAGGTACACATATAGCTCTTCTTTTTTGTTACTTTTGTAAATAAAACATTGCACGAGTAATATCCTTTAAGGTAATAAATAGGTGCCATTATCGCACTATTAACATTATGAATGAACCCTCAATCAAACCTGATAAATTTTTTAAAACAGCGTGCTATTTTGAGAGTGCATTAATTTTAGTGGCAATTTTTTTAGGTTGGCTAGCTGGGATTAATCCTTTCGAATTTATCATTTTTAATGAGCAAGCAGTCATTAATGGCATCATGGGAACCTTACCTTTATGTTTGATTTTCTTTGCTTTAAATCAAATTCAATCTAATTCTCTACAAGCAATCAGGGACGTTTTGCATGAAACTTTGGGGCCAAGTTTGTCTAAGCATCATTGGACAGATTTATTTGTTTTAGCAATGATTGCGGGTATTTCTGAAGAAATTTTATTTAGAGGGGTTATTCAACCCTGGATGGAAAATTCTTGGGGACTACTGGCTGGCTTAATTGTGAGTAGTTTGGTTTTTGGTTTGATTCATGCGGTAACATTTTTATATTTCATCATGGCAACTGCTGTGAGTATTTATTTGGGCATGTACCTAGACTATGACAGCACGCGTAATTTACTTACCCCTATTATCATTCATGGCCTATATGATTTTTTTGCATTTATGGTCATATTGCATTCATATCGCTTAGGGACGAGGGTTAAATAATCCCCGTTCCTTATAGAACAACAAAAGGTAAAATAATCATGGTAACGCCAGAGCAGCAGTTGCAAGCAGATCTTTTATTGGCAGGTATTATCAGAGCAATAGGTTTGATGAGCTTATTGGCTATGGTGGCAGTGTGTCATATTTATGCGCAACAGATACAATTAGGCTTTGATGAACAGGATCGCGTTTGGATCAGGTCGGTATTGTATGTAGTTGCTATTACCACTTTTCCAATAATGAAGTTTGTCAGGCATGTTTTGTTGCGCCTTAATCGGACTATGTCTGGAGACATGTCGGCAAAATTTCGTTATTTAATAACGATTGTTGTTTCTATGCTAGTTGCGGAAAGTATTGGGCTGTATGGGTTTATTATGTATATATTGGGGGATAGTTTTAATACCTTATATATATTTATTGTGCTTTCGGCATTGGCAATGTTTCTATATCGGCCACAAATAGATGAGTATAGGCTAGTGGTTGAAAGTCAAAATATGTAGCAATTAAGTTGTGCTAAGTACTTAGAGCCCCATTGGGGTTTACTTTTAGTGCCAACTCCCTTTGAGGGAGCTACCTTAAACCACCCGCTTTGCGGGTGATACTTGATTTTTATTGAGCTATTAGACTTATACCTCAGCCAAATTACCACTACTTTCTAGCCAATGCTTCCTATCTTGCGAACGTTTTTTCGCTAATAATAAATCCATCTTCTCATTAGTGTCATCGCCTTCCTCAATAGTGAGTTGTACTAAGCGGCGTGTATCAGGATTCATGGTAGTAACACGTAGTTGACTCGGGTTCATTTCCCCTAAGCCTTTAAAGCGTTGTACATTAATTTTACCTTTTAATTTTTCTGCTTTAATGCGCTCTAAAACGCCTTGCCTTTCCGATTCATCTAAGGCATAAAATACTTGTTTACCCACATCAATGCGATACAAAGGTGGCATCGCAACAAAGACATGCCCTGCTTTAACAAGGCTGTGGAAATGTTTAAAAAATAAAGCACAAATTAAGGTAGCAATATGTAAGCCATCTGAATCAGCATCGGCTAGTATGCAAATTTTACCGTAACGTAAACCTTGCAAGTCATCTGAATCAGGCTCTATGCCAAGGGCTACAGCAATATCATGTACTTCTTGTGAAGCCATGACTTGTGCCGAATCGACTTCCCAAGTATTTAAAATCTTACCACGCAGTGGCATGATCGCCTGAAATTCACGTTCACGCGCTTGCTTGGCTGAACCTCCAGCAGAGTCTCCCTCGACAAGAAATAACTCACTACGATTAATATCTTGCGAGGCGCAGTCAGCTAATTTTCCAGGGAGTTGCGGGCCTGCAGAAATCTTTTTACGGATAGTTTTTTTGCTGGATTTTAAGCGTTTTTGGGCGCTCAAAATAATCACTTCAGCAATTTTCTCACCGTCAGTTGGGTGCTGGTTAAGCCATAAACTAAAGGTATCTTTGGCTATGCCTGAGACAAAGGTAGCGCACTCACGTGAACTTAAGCGTTCTTTGGTTTGCCCTGAAAATTGTGGATCTTCTAGTTTAACTGATAAAACGTAATGACAGAGTTCCCAAACATCCTCAGGGGTAATTTTTACACCACGCGGTAATAGGTTGCGAATCTCACAAAATTCACGCATGGCTTCCGTAAGACCTGCGCGCAAGCCATTAACATGCGTCCCTCCTTGGGCGGTGGGAACCAAGTTAACATAACTTTCGGTAATATTTTCAGGTAGAGATTCGGCTGTCCAAACGATAGCCCATTCAACCGCTTCATGCTCAGCGGACATTTTAGCCATAAAAGGTTCGTTGGGATAAAACTCAATATTACCAACCCGATCAAGTAAGTACTCCTCTAGCCCATTTTGATAATGCCAGTCCCACGATTCGTCCGACTGTTCTATTGCCAGACGAATTTTTAAGCCTGGGCAGAGTACCGCTTTAGCTCTTAAAACATGTTTAAGTTTAAGAACTGAAATTTTATGTGAATCAAAGTATTTTACATCAGGTAAAAAATGCACCATGGAACCAGTATTGAGTTTACCGACGGTACCCGTTTCACTCAATTCAGTTTGTTTGTCACCATTGGCAAATTGCATTTGGTAAACCTTGCCATGACGTTTAATTTCTATATTTAATTGACTTGATAAGGCGTTGACGACAGAAACACCCACGCCGTGCAAGCCGCCAGAGAATTGGTAATTTTTGTTGGAAAATTTTCCGCCGGCATGTAATTGCGTCAAAATGACCTCGACTCCTGGCATATTCTGCTCGGGATGCATGTCAACTGGCATGCCACGGCCATCATCTTGTACTTTAACGCTGCCATCTTTAAATAGTGTGACTTCTATACTGCTTGCATAGCCAGCCATAGCCTCATCGACACTATTATCGACTACTTCTTGCACCAAATGATTAGGGCGCGTGGTATCGGTATACATACCAGGACGTTTGCGTACAGGGTCTAAACCACTTAAAACTTCAATAGCAGCAGCGTTATAAGTATTGCTCATTTTCTTGTTAATTACTTGGGTGTATTTTCATATATAATAGATGGATTAATATATCGTATCATTAAATTATTTTTATCGACATGGCTAGAAAGAAAAGTGCGACATTATTTGAAGATTCTCTCAAGGAATTAGAGGTGATTGTGGAGCAATTAGAGCAAGGTGATATTTCTTTGGAAGAGTCGTTAAAATCATTTGAGCAAGGTGTTAAATTAACGCGTACTTGTCAAAAAGCTTTGCAAGACGCTGAGCAAAAAGTACAAATTTTACTAGAAAAAAACGGTCAACAAACTTTGGAGTCATTTACAGATGAGTAACGCCCTAAAAGAATATTTAGTCACTAGCCAAGAGCGTGTCGAAAAAGCTTTAGAATTACGTCTACCCAGTAATACAGTCTTGCCTAAGAAATTGCATGATGCAATGCGTTATAGTACTTTGGATGGCGGCAAACGTATGCGCCCCATGTTGACCTACAGTGCGGGCAAGGCATTAGGTATTGCGCCTGAATTATTGGATGGCCCTGCTTGTGCAGTAGAAATGATTCATGTGTATTCGCTTATTCATGATGATTTGCCAGCAATGGATGACGATGACTTACGCCGTGGTAAAGCTACTTCACATGTTGCCTATGATGAAGCAACTGCTATTTTAGCAGGGGATGCCTTACAGGCAATGGCTTTTCAAATATTGGCAAATGATAGCAGCATGCAGGCCAGTAGCGATACACGCATAAAAATGATTACTGCACTTACAAAAGCAAGTGGTTCGCAAGGTATGGTGGGTGGCCAGGCAATTGATTTGGAATCGGTTGGTAAGAAACTGACCTTGCCTGAATTAGAAAACATGCATATTCATAAAACGGGTGCCTTAATTCGGGTGAGTGTGCAATTGGCAAGTTTAGCATTACCTGATTTAGATCCTGCGATAGCGACTAAGTTAGATCATTACGCAAAATGCATTGGGTTATCTTTCCAAGTAAAAGATGACATCTTGGATGAAGAGAGTGATACGGCGACCTTGGGTAAAACCCAAGGCAAAGACCAAGATAATGATAAGCCAACTTATCCTGCACTATTAGGTCTGGAAGGTGCCAAACAAAAAGCGCAAGACTTACATGAACAAGCCGTCGCCAGTTTGGCTGACTTTGGAGCAGAAGCTGACTTATTAAGAGATTTATCTTTATATATTATTCAGCGCGACCATTAATCTTTATAAAGAGGTAGGAGGGGGCTTTGATCGTGACCAGTTACTCGCGGTTAAAAGTCCTTCCTGCGCATCAAGTTTTTCTCAAACAGTAAGTCAATATAATAATGATCATTTTATGGACTGATGCGCTGATTTATATACTTATTTCAGTTGCTGTTGTTTTATTTTTAAGTTTACGTAAAAAAGAGCACTTCACTCGTCCTTGGCAAAAAGTAACACAAAGTCGAGTTGGCATGGCCTCTTTAGTTTTCTTGTCTTTTTTTATATTGATCGGCTTATTGGATTCCATTCATTTCAAGCCGGCGAAAGCTCATGGCAATGAAATTATCAGTGCGTTAGATTATTGGGCTACCCCGATACGGCAGCAACAAGAAAAAAGTTATTCGGCACCTTTTGCTGCCTATTTATACAGCAAAGAACTCATTAGCGAAGTAGGTAAAGAAAGTTACTGGGGCTATCGCCGCTTAGCATATGGCGCTAGGCATTTACAAGAACTTGCTACTGAAAAGCGTGGTGATATTTTTAGCAAGGCAATGTTGGGTTGGGCTAAAGGCGCAGCAATTATTATTGTGTTGTACTGTTGCTATCACTGGTTGCGCCAGCAAGCTTTGTTTCAGAGAAGGGCCGTCAATTCAGTTTTTACAACCCTATTATTGCTAAGCTCTATTAGCTATATGCTGGTTGATCTATCAGGCTATTATCATGTGTTGGGAACAGATAAGGTGGGGGAGGATGTCTTTTACCAAGCAATCAAGAGTATTCGTACCGGCTTGGTAATAGGCTCATTAACAACATTAATTATGTTGCCATTAGCGGTTATATTTGGCATTCTTGCTGGTTTCTTTCGTGGTTGGGTTGATGATGTGATCCAATATATTTATACCACGTTGAACTCTATTCCTGGGGTATTATTAATTGCAGCTTCTATCTTAATGGTGCAAGTGTATATGGCTAATCATCAGGCGCAATTTACCAGTTTGATAGTGCGTGCGGATATGCGCTTATTATTTTTGTGTCTCATTCTTGGAGTCACTAGCTGGACGGGATTATGTCGCATGTTGCGTGCTGAAACCCTGAAATTGCGTGAAATGGAGTATGTGCAAGCAGCAAGAGCATTAGGGGTGCCACGCTACCAAATATTGGCACGGCATATATTGCCTAATGTTATGCATATCATCTTAATCTCTGTAGTGCTGGATTTTAGCTCTCTGGTATTAGCAGAAGCGGTATTATCCTATGTTAATATCGGTGTTGATCCAACAACTTATAGCTGGGGGAATATGATTAATGGTGCGCGTTTGGAAATGGCGCGCGAACCTATTGTCTGGTGGTCATTAGCAGCCTCATTTATTTTTATGTTTAGTTTGGTTTTAGCCGCCAATTTGTTTGCCGATACCGTACGAGATGCTTTTGATCCAAGACGGGTAAGTTTATGAAGCAGCCGTTATTGACTGTTGAAAATTTACAATTAAGTTTTGCGCAGCAGCAAGTTATTAAAGGAATTGATTTCAAGATCTACTCTGGTGAAACATTTGCCTTGGTCGGTGAGTCAGGTTCGGGTAAATCCTTAGCTGCATTGTCGGTATTACGCTTGCACCCCACCCAAGCTAATTTGCAAGCAGACACCATACAGCTCGCAGAGGTCGATATTCTACGTACGCCTGAAGCAGAACTTTGCCAAGTCCGTGGTCGGCGAGTAGCCATGATTTTCCAAGACCCTATGAGCTCATTAAATCCTGTCATGAGTATCGGTCAGCAAATCGCTGAGAGTATACAAATACATTTTTCGATGAGTAAAGCGCAATGTACTGCAAAAGTTTTGGCTTTATTAGAGCAAGTCGGTATTCCTGATGCACAGCGGCGTATTAATGAATATCCACATCAATTATCTGGTGGGCAGCGGCAGCGTATCATGATTGCCATTGCTTTGGCGGGTGAGCCTGAACTATTAATTGCTGACGAGCCTACGACCGCTCTGGATGTCACCATTCAAGCGCAAATATTGCAATTATTGCAAGATATTCAGCGCCAAAATGGAATGGCTTTATGGCTAATCAGTCATGATTTGGCATTAGTATCTACCATGGCGGATAGAGTTGCTGTGATGCAGGCAGGGCATATTGTTGAAACAGCAGATAACAAACAAATTTTTAGCCAGCCTGAACATGCTTATACTCAGAAACTACTTAAGGCACTGCCAGATATTAATTACCGTGCTGAGCAAGTCAAGCCTGAGACTGATGTTTTGTTAAAAGTAAGTGACTTTAAAGTGCATTACCCCATTAGAAAAGGACTTTTCAAGCGCGTGGTGGGGCAGGTTAAAGCAGTTGACGGTGTGAGTTTTAGCTTAGAAGTAGGGAAGACATTAGCATTAGTTGGTGAGTCAGGCTGTGGTAAGACCACTTTAGGTAAAGGGCTGTTAAATTTGATCCCTGCGACATCTGGGCTGGTAGAATTTGCGGGTGTGGATTTGGCAAGTCTGACGCGTGAGCAGTTGCGTTTGCAACGGGCTTCTATGCAGATTATTTTTCAAGATCCTTTTGCGGCGATGAATCCAAGGATGTTGGTATTGGATATTATTGCGGAAGGTTTGCGCACCTTACACCCTGAGGTCGCTAATGCAGATGTTATTGCAACGGTCATTAGTTTACTAGAAAAAGTAGGCTTATCAGATTCAGCATTATATCGTTACCCACATGAGTTTTCAGGAGGGCAGCGTCAGCGCATTTGTATTGCTCGAGCATTGGCCGTTAAGCCTAAATTGATTGTTTGTGATGAGCCTACTTCAGCACTGGATGTTTCGGTGCAGCAGCAAATTATAAAGCTATTGAAATCAGTGCAAAAAACCGAAAGTATAAGTTATTTGTTTATTACCCACGACCTTGCAGTGGTGGCGGAAATGGCTGATCAAGTAGCAGTAATGTATCAAGGGAAGATAGTAGAGTATGGAGAGGTAAATCAAGTGCTTAAAAATGCAGAGCACCCCTATACGAAAAAGTTATTAAGTGCCGTGCCAGTATTACAGTGTTGAGTCTTATACTGTTTTAATATAAGGCTCTAAAAAATAGAGTGTACATTTTTATTATAAATATCAAATATTTATTGATATTCATACGCTGAAAATCAGGGAAACGGAGCTTAGCGAAGTGATGATTTTTAGTCCCTGATAGGCGACAGGGCAATTTGCTGATTCGACGTGTGCTAGCAGCACGCGAGAGGAGCAAGAATTGCATTCCGAATAGCCGTCCAGCCATTTGAGGTAGTCATGACGGAGCTGCTTTTGTGCGCAGTCGTTACGGACGCAGGGCGTTCAGGGCATCCCCCATTCGCTGCGTAGGTGAACGAATTCAGGTGACAGGAGTCCCTGAATTTCGTGAGGTAGCATGGCGCGCCTGTGTGCTTTGAAGCGAATTTATATTTTTTGCTGGGTTTAAATGCATTATTTATCAATAATTTCTTTATAAGTTTCACAATATCTACTATTCTTATCTGAAACTTATCTGAAACTTATCAAAAAATTTAAAATTTTAAATAGCCATAAAGTTATGTTGCTTATTGCATAAAAGTGAGATTTGAAATTTTTAGAGCCACCAGAATATTAACAAGGAATAAACTATGAAACATTTAAGTGCTTTAGTGCTGATGCTATTTTTTACTAATGCTGCTAATGCCTTTGTATTAGCGGGTACTACCCCAGGAAAATGGGGGTCTAGTGTTTTTGGTACAGGCGCAACCATTACTTGGAGTTTGGTTGCAAATAATCCTTCGTGTTTAGCAGAAGGAGGGGCTTGTACGCTATCTCCACTAGCTTCGTTTATGCCGGCTGGTTATGAGGCAGAGCTGGTGCGTGCACTTGATGCGTGGAGTGCTGTTGCTGACGTGACTTTTGTTAAGGTTCCTGATGGAGGCGAGGATTTTAATGCGTTTGGGTCTTCTGGTGATATTCGGGTGGCAGGACATGCGATTACGGCAAGCGGTGGCATATTTGGCTTTGACGATGAATATGCCATAGAGTCTCTAGGAGCAGGAACCTTAGCGCATGGTTTTTTCCCACCAGTGAATGGCGCAACTGCTGCGGGTGATATACATTTTGATAGTGATGATACCTGGAAAATTGGCTTCGGTGGTGCTGGTTTTGATATTTTTCAAGTTTTTGCACATGAACTAGGGCATGCTTTAGGTTTGGGGCATACATCTGTTCCCAATTCGCTTATGAACCCTTTTTATACTGAGGCATTTTCTGGGCTACAGGCAGATGATATTGCGGGAGGACAATCTCTTTATGGGGCTGCTAATTCTTCAGTGCCAGCACCTCAAGCATTATGGTTGGTCATAATGGGTTTGGTTGGTTTTTCTGCGCAAAGAAAGTATTCTGCTGTTAAGCTTTAGAGGTCTTCACGAACTTTATTGAGAGGTTTTAATGCGGTTAACTGCTCTGCTTGCTTTATTATTTTTTGTACAAAACAGTTATGCTGATTGGGCTGCAATAAGTG